>NZ_JBEXCW010000006.1:0-223846 GCF_040605435.1 Streptomyces sp. NPDC005574 | reverse complement strand
TCACCCAACTCCCCACGCCCGCACCCGACATCCCGCCCCTCCCCGAGGCCGCGTAACATCACAGACCGGAACCTCCCTCGTCGAGCCTTTTACACCGCTCCGAGGACGCCACCGCAGGTACACCTTGCGAACCTCTCCTTCAGCGCACTCGACGGTCTCCCGATCGATGACTGGGTCGCCCCGGACCTGGCCGCCATCACCCCCCAATCGGGCTTGCACCAGAGCTACTTCCCGGAGCGAACCCTCGCGCAATGGCTGCACCAGCACGGATACCAGTCCACCGTGTACGCCTTCCCGCAGACCGGGGTGCGCCCGCTGCGCGCCGCCTATCAGGCACTGATCGACCTGCACGCCGTCGACGCCGTGGTGCTGGTCGACGGCGGTACGGACATCCTGATGCGCGGCGACGAGGACGGCCTCGGCACTCCGGAGGAGGACCTGACGAGCGTGGCGGCGCTGGCCGCACTCGACGGCGTTCCGACCCGGCTCGTCGTGTCGGTCGGCTTCGGCATAGACGCGTACCACGGCGTGAACCACGTGCAGGTGCTGGAGAACATCGCCGCGCTGGAGCGCGACGGCGCGTACCTCGGCGCGTTCTCGATACCGCGCGCCACCCGTGAAGGCGCCCTCTACCTCGACGCGGTGACGCACGCTCAGGACCACACGCCGGACCACCCCAGCATCGTGAACGGTTCCATCGCGGCAGCCGTGCAGGGCTCGTTCGGCGATGTCCGCTTCACCGATCGCACAAAGGGCAGCGAGTTGTTCGTGAATCCGCTGATGTCCCTGTACTTCGCCTTCGACCTGCCGGGCCTCGCAGCCCGTTGCCTCTACCTCGACCGGATCGAGGACACCCACCTCATGCGCCAAGTCCACGCGCGGATCGCCGAGTTCCGCGAAACGACAGTCACTCGCCCGCCACGTCGCTTCCCCCACTGAACGTCAGGGCTGGATCAGCGCGGGAAGCTCCTGGCAGTCGGCGAGTGGTGTTGATCGCCACCCCGTCTGCCAGGAGCCTCATCGCTGCGCGCCGCTTGCGCCCCTCACATCGAAGGTGGCCCCGTGCGCGCGCCGTCTCCTACGGTCTGCGGGATCAGCAGGGGAAGGTGCCGCTGTAGAGGGCGTGTCCGTAGGAGGAGGTTCCGGAGCCGAAGCCGTAGATGCCGTCGTCACTCCAGACCGCCTCGCGGAAGCCGTTGGCGCAGGTCGACGTCGGCGCGATCGCGAATCCCTCCAGGTTGTCGGTCGGCATGACGGCCGGATTCGTGTAGGTGGTGTCCGGAACGATCGCGCCGGCGGCGTTGACCTTCAGGAAGGTGTGTGTCTCGCCGCAGGTGTTGTCGCAGGTCGCGATGGCGCGCTGGGTTCCGGCGTCGAACGTCACGTCCATCACGGAGGCCTTGCCGGTCGCGATCGTACCGAACGTGGTGAAGGTGCCGTCGGAGTTGAGGCCGTAGACGTGCAGCGTGCCGTCCCACTCCAGGCCCGCGAAGAACAGGCCCGACCCGTGCAGCGGATAGTTTGCGGGGTTGTAGGCGGCGCCGGTGAGCGGGTCGGTCCAGCCGTTCGTGGTCAGCCAGCTGTCCGGGACGTATCCGACGCCTTCGAAGCCCAGGTTGGCGTCGTCCTTGCTGCCGGTGTTGAGCTGCGGGAACTGCGAGGTCATGTCCCATTGGTGGATGGGCGTCAGCGTCGATCCGGTCGCGGCCGGGTCGAACTCCATGATCGTGTCCTTGGGGACCGTGTTGTTGGCGTTGTCACGCTCGGAGGTCACGTAGAGGTGGCCGTTGGCGCCCACCGTCAGGCCCTCGCTGTCCGGCTGGCCGCCGCCGCCGGCGAACCGGATCTGCTTGCCGGCCGCGCTCCACGACGCGTCCGGGATCCACCTGCCGTTGCTCTTGACGAGCTTGTACAGCCAGTTCTTGTTCTTGGCGGCCCACAGCACCGACGGGTTCGCCGGGTCGAACGCAAGGCCGCTCATGTCCCGGCCTTCGGGACCGGTGGCCGTGGTGAACGCGCAGACGTTGTCGGCGATCGTGACATCCGACCCGCCCGGCCATGCCAGGGTGCCCGCCGGGGTGGAGCCCGTACCGGAGGGCGCCTCGGGGGTGCAGCCGCTGGTGAGTGAGCCGCCACCGCCCAGCAGTTGACCACCACCACCGCCGGTACCACCGCCACCGCTGCCCGAGCAGGAGTTGGCACTGCCGAGCGTCGCGGTCGAGGCGGTCTGGAACCAGCCGGTGCCGTTGGCGCAGCGCTCGTCCGAGGGCTTGGCGCCATCGGTCGCCCAGGTCACCGAGTCGACGGTGTCGCCGTTGCTGTCGAGGAGGAAGACCGAGTCGTTGTCGCCCGAACCGAGGGTGGAGTTGAACGTCGCGTACCCTCCGGCGGGGACGCTGGTCGCGCTCGGTGAGGAGGACGAGATCGAGACCGGGGAGTGGGTGGTGTCATTGTCGACGTACTTCCACGACCCGATGCTGACCGCGCTCGTTCCGCTGTTGTACAGCTCCACGGTGTCCGCGTTGTTCGAGGTGACCTCGTTGATCCGCACCCGGCTCGCCGCCGGTGTCGACGACGGGCAGCCCGAGGCGTTCGACGCGCCGAAGGTGGACGCCGAGGTCGTGGTCACCCATCCCCCGGTGCCGTCGCCGCCGCAACGCGCCATCGCCGGCTTCGCCCCGTTGGTGGCCCACTCCACGCGGTCCACGACCGTGCCGCTGCCCGTGTAGATCACCAGCTTGTCCGCATCACCGAGCCCCTTGGGCGAGTTGAAGGTGACGAAACCGCCTGCCTGGATGGTGCTGGAGGACGGGCTGAACGTCTGCGGTGAGAAGCTGTCGTCGGACATCTTCCAGCCGCTGATACTCACCGCGATCGAGCCGGCGTTGTACAGCTCCACCGTGTCGCTGTTCGATGAGGTCACCTCGTTGATCCGAACGTTCTGGTAGCCGGCCTGGTCCGCGGCAGCCGCGGGCTGTGCGGCGACCGTCCCTGTCACGAGCAGTCCTGAAAGCGTCAAAGCCGCGGCGCACACAGAGGCGACGCCGGCACGCGAGAGTGAGGTAGACACGAGGCGGAAGTCTGGCGACACGATCTTGAAACTGCGTGTACGCCGGTTGAATGCCACCCACTCGCCACCGGAACGCCAGACGCCCAGCGCCCCCGGACACTCGACATCACCTGGCGCACACCGCTCCCAGCCGTCACCGTTCCTTGCCGCCGCCGCGGTCCAGGCCGCGCACCGTGCCGTCCTCGTCCAGCAGCAGACACAGGCCGCCCTCCTCAGTGCGCTCGACGCACCCCTCCAGCTCGTCGTCCGAGAGGGCGACGGGCGGCAGCCCGACCCCGTGGAGCAGGGCGTGTCCGGCGGCCGTCCGCTGCCAGGCGTCCGCGAGTGTCCGCTTGGTGACCGACCTCCATGGCGAAGGGTCACTGACAACCGGCCGATTCTCGCGCCCGGTTCACACTCGGGCTCAAGCGGACGGCGTGACCGGAGCCCGCAATCCGAGCCATTGCTCGGCGTCCCATGCCTCGAACCGTTCCACCTCGGTGAAGCCCAGCTTTGCCGCGAGGCGCATCGAGCCGACGTTGGCGGTCTGGGTGGTGAGCACCACCGGCTCGCCGGGAAGGACGCCGTCGAACCAGTCGAGCGCCGCCGCACAGGCCTCGGCGGCGTACCCGAATCCCCATGACCGCGGCAGGAACAGGTAGCCGAGATCGGCCTTCCCCGCAGCAGCCGGGCGTCGGTGCTCCGTTGCTCTCCTCAGCAGGACCTGGCCGATCATCGCGCCGTCGAGATCAACGACGAAACTCCCGGGCCACTGCTCGGGCACCTCGGGCATCTCGCGCTCCAGCTCATCGTGCGGCTGGGGGCCGCCGAGGTAGGTGTGCACCTCCGGCGACGCCAGCAGCTCGATGAACGCCGTACGGTCCCGGGCCTCGGACTCACGGAGCACGAGCCTCTCGGTTCTGATCGGTTCAGGCGGCCAGGCGACGGATCCCAGGTCTGACATGCCCGCAGGCTAACAGCTATGGAAACGCTGGCATTTGGGGCCCTTGGGATCTGCCGCCCGGCCTGCGCGCCGCGCCGCGCCGCGAAGATGGCCGACCACGCCACCGGCGTCCAACGCCCCCTGTCCCAGCGAATCCGCCGTCAGCCGGACGCCAGAGACTGTCGCCTGGCGCTGTGCTCATCGCCATGAGGGCTGTCCTGTCCGGTTGAGTCAGGGTCGTCACGGCCATACTTCGGCAGCGGTTGGAGAGCTCGATGGGCTCACTCGCCTCTGCGAGCCACGCGCGGACGTACCCGCCAGCGCCGGCCGCGAACAACACTCCCGTTCCGCCCACATGGGCTCTGGCGAGCGTATAGAGGTGGGTGCCGGTTCCGATCGGTAGGCCGACCGGCGCTCCGGTCGCAGCGTCCCACCTTCTGAGGACGCCCTCGTTGTCGCTGGAGACGAACAGGGGCTTCCAGCTGCTGGCAACGCCGTAACAGAGCGGATCCTGGACTCGTGTCCTACGGACGGCTCTCCGACTTGTTTTCCGCTCACGACGTCCCAGCGCCGGATCAGGCCGTTCTCGTCGCCCGAAACGATCACTCCTGTGCCGTCCGGGACGGCACGAATCCGACAGCCAGAACGGTCCGGCCGGTGCGGTCCCCCTCCGGCGACGACCCGAGCAGCTCGCCGCTCAGGGCATCCCACCGATACACCAAATCATCGTGACCGGCGCCGAGAAGCACAGGGCGACCACCCGGCAGAGATCGTGTCGGTCGGCACCCGTCCGCGCGTTCGCATGTGGTCCGGAGCCCGCGAAAGCGCCGGACGGGTTGCCGCCTGGGCCCTGTACCGATCATCTGACATGCCCGGACCCCAGTCAATCCTATGGATTTCTGCCGATAGCCAAGGTAAAGCTTGGGGCTTATGACCCTCGATGATCTCCGAGTCTTCGTTGCCGTGTGCCGGGCCGGAAGCCTCAGCGCCGTTGCCCGGGAGCTTGCTTGCACGCAGTCCGCCGTGAGCCAGCACGTGAAGCGACTGGAGAAGGAGACCGGCCTGAGCCTGCTCGAGCGCCGGCCTCGCGGCGTCGTGCCCACCCACGCGGGGCAAGTCCTCTGCGACGCCGCCGCCGGCAGCATCGCCGGACTGGAACTCGCCCTGCGCCGGCTCGGCGACCTCGCCAACGGCGACAGCGGCTCGGTGCGCGTCACCACCGGCGGAACGACCGTGCGGCACTTCATGTCCGAAGCCATCGTCGCCTTCCGGCAGCGATATCCGAAGACGAGTTTGGAGTTCCGGACGGAAACCTCCAGCCGCGGCTGCTTCGACGCCCTCACCGCGGGCGACCTCGACCTCGCCTGGGTCACCATCGCCGGCGCCGTGCGCGGCATCGAGCAACGCCCGGTCGTCGACCTGCCCTGGGTGCTTGCCGTACGCCCCGACGATCCGCTCGCGGCACGAACCCGTCTCCGGGCGACGGACCTCACCGACATCCGCATCATCCGACTCCCCCAGAACTCCACCTCAGGCGCCCGCCTCGACGCTGCCTTCGCTGAGCAGGGCATCCCGAACAGCTCAGACACCAGCGTGGCCGACTGGGACACCGCCCTCCTGCTGGCCGAACTCGGGCTCGGACACGCCGTCGTACCCGCCCTGCCCGGCCGGCGGATATCCGGCGACGGCCCCCTCCGTCTCATCCCCCTACCCGACCTGCCTCCGCTCACGGTCGGCTGGGCGGTCCGCCGCTGGGACGCCCTGACACCACTCGCCCGCACCTTCGCCGACACGGTCGCCACCAACTGCGCGGAAGTGGCGGGCCACCGAGCCGTGCGGCCGTGATCGGCCTGCGGTGGAGTGTTCGCTCACGACCTTGAGAGGCATTCAGCCACCGGCCGCTGCCAGTTGTCACCGGTAAGCGCTCCTCGTTGCGGCCCACGCGGCCAGTCGGCGGCCGGACCCCTTGCAGTCGTTGTGCTGCTGACGTTCACGTGACAGGCGATGGTGGCTGAGGGATGGCTTCGAAGGGTTCACTGTCGCGTGAGCGGGAGTCTGAGGACTCCGCGGTCGTGTCCGACGACCAGGTCCTCGCCCGCAGCGGCCAGACAGGTGAGCGTCACGTCGAGGGCAAGGTGCTGCACCGTGCCGGTCTCCGGCTCCCATATCCGCAGTCTGTGACCGTGTTTGCTGCCGGTGACCAGGACAGTGCGGCCGTCGTGCGGGGTGGCGGCGGCGATGAGCGGCAGCCCCGCGGTTCCCGTCGAGCTGGGGAGGGAGTCGCCGATCGGGGCGCCGGTGGCGGGATCCCACAGCATGATCACGCCGGCGTTGTCCCCGGTGGCCAGCACGGTTCGGTCGCGTGTGGGCACGGCCGCGACGGCTGCCACACGGTGGTCGGCGTCGTGGAGCGCACGTGCACTCAGCTGTACGGCCGCGCCTGGGTCCCAGGGGTCGTCGACGGCTGGATCCCACACGTGGAGGCGGCCGGCGGTGTCCGAGGCCGCGATCAACGTGTGGCCGGCGGAGATCGGGATGGCGGCGATCGACTGGATCTGGCTGCCGTAGGGGTTGAGCCGCCCGACAGGCTCACCGGTGACCGGGTCCCACGTGCGCACCGACCCTCGCGGGGTGGCGGTGACGAGCAGGGTCCGGCCGTCGGTGGTGCTCGCCGTACACATTCCGGTCACCCCGCCGGGCCAGTTGCCGGCCGGTTCGCGAACCGGCCGCCCGGTGGCAGGGTTCCACACGGCGATCGTCCCGGTGTCGCCTCCGCTCGCCACCAGGACGCGGCCGTCCGGCAGCGGCACAGCCGTCAGCGAGCAGATACGGTCGGGATGTCCTGCCAACGGCCCCTGAACCAGCGTGCCGTTGGCCACTTCCCACAGCCACACCACGCCCCCGTCCCCAGCGCCTGCCACGAGTGCTGGCTGACCGGGGCCGGACACCACCGTCAGCGAGTTGACTCCTCCGAACGAACTGGGCGCGTCGGCGAACACTGCGATACGGCCCCAGGGCGTGCCGTCGGCCGTGCGCAGAGTGTTCCCGTCCTGCCGGAACCGGGTCGCGGCTTCTCCGGTGCGCCCTGCCGCCGTTGACTCCATCGTGCCGGCCGCCCCGTCGGAGGCCGTCCACTCCCCCCCGACATCGGTGTGGGGGCGCGCACCGTCCGGGTTCTCCGTCAGGCCGTCGGCGATCGTCCAGGTCTGCTCGCAGTCCCAGCACCGGAAGTGTCCGGTGAGCAGCATCAGTTTGCGCGCCCATTCCCTCCCGGCCGACTGTGGGACGCCCTTGACGGCGACCAGGGCGGCGACCAGGCACAGGACGGCCTGCCCTGGCGTTTCGGGGCGTACGCCTGCCGCCGCAACTGCGCGTGCCGCCCGCAGGAAGGGCTCCCACCCCTCCCCCAGGGCCTCCTCCTGCAGCGCTGCGGCCATCGCACGCCAGGGATGGTCTCCCTCGCGGACGCAAGCGGGATCGGGCGGCCCTGGAGCCTCGGAGGACGGCCGCACCGGGTCCACGAAGAAATCGGTGATCTCGGTATCGCTTCCGCACCCGGGACACAGCAGCACGAGCTCCTTCTGCTGGGGCTCGAGGAAGCGCCACAGCGCGGTGGCGGTGTGGTGACGGGCAAAGGCAACACAGCACAGCGCGAGGTGGGCGCAGAGCTCCGCGGGATGGCCGGAGGCGAGAAGGCTTTTGACGGCCGCCCACTCGGCCAGCCGCAGCGCGGCGTTGAAGCCCGCCTCGAGATCGGCCGGGATGGGGGGCCTGTCCTCCGCGGTCACGATGAATCCCAGGTCCACCCAGAATCCCGAGGTCTGTCCAGGGGGCAGGGCCGCTGCCGCCTCGACGAGATACGGCAGGGCCGCGTAGGCCCCGTCGTACAGCGTTCCGTCGTTCATCAGGCCGTCGGTCAGGTAGGTGCAAGTCTGCCGCGAGGCGTCGCTGGTCTCGGTGGCAGCGAGGGAGGCCACCTGTTCCAGAAGTACGTTGACGTCTTCGACGGTCACGCCGTCAAGGTCCTGCCAACGAGGACTGTTCAGGGGCAGCTTCGGAATCATGGGGTGAGTCTCGCAATCAGGGGTGACAACCGGAGGGCGTGACGTCCGGCAGCCCTCTGCTCCCGACCACGGGACCGGCACGTACGTCGGGAAGCCCTGCCCTCCGCACGGGGCTCCTGCCCCTGCGCACGGGGCGCGATCCGCTCCGGGGGCGGCAGTCCATCTGCCGGCGTTCCCCGGCACAAGTCCCTCCGATCGCTTGCGCCTTCCGACAAGCCCGTGACGTCAGCGTGCCAGTCGCACGGCCGTGAGCCATCCGTGAAACCACGTATTCGCTGCGGTCTCGATCAGGCGGGAGACAGCTGCGCGTTGTGCGAGCGTGAGGAGCGCACGAAGGGCAGCCCCGCCACTTCTGCGCGGTGCCCGGCCGCGTCTGGGCGGTGCCCCGCCGCGTCTCAGAGGTGCCCCGCCGCGTCTCCGCGGTGCCCGGCCGCGTCTCCGCCGTCGATGCGAAGGGAGGGCCGATCGACGGCCGTCACTCCGCGGACGCCGCCTCCCGGATCAACGGCTCGAACTCCCGCCGAACATAAGCGTCGAACGGCTCCGCCAGCGCACCGTCGATCACCCGCCGTACCCGATGCTTTCCCGCGAACTCCTTGATCGCCGCGCGGGAGACCGGCCCCACACCCCCGCCTACGATCAACACTCCGAACTCCCCGGACTCCAACAGATTCCGGGCCTCCTCGTCGGTGCTCACTCCCTCCGCGTCGAAGCCGTCCATGCGCAGCGTGGCCAGCACCGCCGACACCCTCGCGGGCGTCCGTCCCAACACCAACGTCCTCATGACCGTTCCCTTCCGTACATCGACACCGACATGCCTGACCCTAGAAACCCAACCGGACTTGAGGTCAACCCCGCCACGCGGGGCCCTCTTAAAACCGTCACACGGCAAAGCAACCCGCGAACCTTTCCAGCCCTCCCACGGAGCCGCCTCCGGCCTTTCATACTCCCCTTTCAACGCCCAGCCATCATGCGGGACTTCAAGGACTTCAACGCAGATCACCCTCCCGATATCGATGAACAGTCAATACGGCAGCCGTTTAGCTGGGACCAGTCCGTAGCGGAGCGACGGTATCCGGACCGGTTGTCGTGAATTCGACGGGTCGCGCGGAGATCAGGTTCAGACGGACAGCGCAGAGGGCTTGACGGGCACGTTGGAGGCGACCACTTTGGGGTGGGCAAATTTGTTGGCTTGTGGTCGCTTCCGTGCGGTCACCCTGTCGGCGCTGCTGCGTCCTGCCGCGCCGGGCACCCCCCACCCGTGGTCCCAGGAGGTCGATGAACCATGAGCAGCAGTCGAAGAGCCGCGCGACTGTATGACGGCGTGTCAGTCCCGTCCAGATGGTTGGCGGTCGCTGTCACAGGCCTTCTCCTGTTCCTCTTCACCCCGTTGATCGCTCTCACCGCGGCCCCGCCGGCCGCCGCGTTGGGCAACGGTCTCGCGCTGACTCCGCCGATGGGCTTCAACGACTGGAACGCCTACGGCTGCAACGTGTCCGACTCGCTGATCAGGTCCACCGCGCAGGCCATGCACACCAACGGCATGCAGGCCGCCGGGTACACGTACGTCAACATCGACGACTGCTGGATGACCCACTCCCGCGACGCGCAGGGCCGCCTCGTGCCGGATCCGGCGAAGTTCCCCACCGGCGTCAAGGGCACCGCCGACTATGTGCACTCCCTCGGCCTGAAGCTGGGCATCTACGAGGACGCCGGTACCGCCACCTGCGCCGGCTACCCTGGCAGCCTCGGCCACGAGACCACCGACGCGCAGACCTTCGCGTCCTGGGGCGTGGACTACCTGAAGTACGACAACTGCAACAACACCGGTGTGTCCGCACGGACCCGCTACACCGCCATGCGCGACGCTCTGACGGCGACCGGCCGCCCGATCCTGTTCAGCCTCTGCAACTGGGGCCAGGAGAACGTGTGGACCTGGGGCGCCGACGTGGGCAACAGCTGGCGTACCACCGGTGACATCAGTGCGAGTTACTCCAGCATGCTGTCCATCTTCCACAGCAACGCCGGACTCGCCTCCTACGCCGGCCCCGGCCACTGGAACGACCCCGACATGCTGGAGGTCGGCAACAGCGGACTGTCCGCCACCGAGGCCCGGACCGAGTTCAGCCTCTGGTCGGAGATGGCCGCACCCCTCATCGCGGGTACGAATCTGGCCTCCGCCAGTTCAGCCACCTTGTCCACCTACACCAACGCCCGTGTGATCGCCGTCGACCAGGACTCCCTGGGCAAGCAGGGCACCATGGTCTCCTCCTCCGGCGGCCTGGACGTTCTGGCCAAGCCCCTCGCCGGGGGCGACGTGTCCGTGGCGCTGTTCAACGAGACCGGATCGACCGCGACCATCACCACCACCGCCTCCGCGATCGGCAAGACCGGTGCCTCGAGCTACTCGTTGACCGACCTGTGGTCCGGGGCGACCTCCACCAGCACCGGCACCATCAGCGCTTCCGTACCGGCACACGGCACCGTCATGTACCGCGTCGCGGGTGGCACCAGCGGCGGCAGCACCACGGGCGAGCTCCACGCCGTGGGCGCCGGCAAATGCCTCGACGTCCCGAACGCCACCGCCGGGACAACGGCGCGGATCCAGGACTGCGCCGGTGGCGCCACCCAGACCTGGACCCGTACCTCGTCCAACCAGCTCACCGTCTCCCCCGGCGGCTCGCAGATGTGCCTGGACGCCTACGACAACCAGACCTCCGCAGGCACCAAGGTGGAGATCTGGTCGTGCAACGGCCAGACGAACCAGCAGTGGCTGTTCAACTCCAACGGCACCATCACCGGCTCCCAGTCGGGCCTGTGCCTGGACGTGACGGGCGCCGCCACCGCGAACGGAACCCTGGCCGAACTGTGGACCTGCAACGGCCAGACCAACCAGCAATGGACCCTCGGATAGCGCCGTCCTCAGGTCCTCGTGCTCCGCGTGCGTCCTCGTGCTCCGCGTGCATCGTCGCGCGGTACACGATCGGTGTCACCGAGCGATCGAACCGACGCCGCCGACCGTTGGCCGTCGACCGCGGCTTGCCCTACGGCGGTCACCGGCCGGCGGCGGCGAGTTGACCGGCGTCACCGTCAAGAGGCCGACACGACGGGCTCGGCCCGGGCGTGACCGGAGGACTCCGGAGCAGTCCGGGCCTCCGGTCCCCGCGCTCCAGAAAGCGGACGGCGCCTTCTTCGCCGCAGTAGCGCGATCCCGACCGCCAGGAGAGCGACCAGGGCGAAGGCGGGGCCGCCCAGCGTGAGGACATGCTGGAGAGAGGTCGCGGCCGCGTATCCCACACCGGCTTCCGCCGCGGCCCACACACAGGCGCCGACGACGCTGTACGGGGCGATGCGCCGGTAGGGCAGGCGGGTGACCCCCGCGGAGTGCGGAGCGAGGATCCGCACGACCGGGAGGAAGCGGGCCAGGAGGACCGCCCGGCCGCCATGGCGTGTCATCAGCGTCTCGGCCCGCTGCCAGGCGACATCCGGTATCCGGCGGCCCGTCCGGCCTCCGCGCAGTCGCTCACCGAGGAACCTGCCGGTGCGGTGGGCGAGGAAGTCGCCCGTGACCACGGCGCCTGCCGCGGCTGCGATGACGAGGGGAAGGCTGATGTGGCCGGACCGGGCCAGCGCGCCCGCGGTCAGGAGCAGGGTCAGCGTCGGGACGAACGCGCCGACGAGAAGGACCGACTCGGCCAGGACGGCGCCGGCCACCACCGCGTACGCCGCGGCCGGCGGGAGGTGACCGAGGAGGTCGGACAGCGCGTTCACCGCCTCGTCCCCTCGAACCGAGGCGTGGGCCGGTCCGCGGAGACGAGCGGGCGTTGAAGACGCCAGACGTAGGCAGGGGGAATGTTGGCCCAGACCGTCCGGCGGCCGGTGGCGTAGGTGCGCTGGTAGGTGGCCATGATCTCGTCCACGGCGGCGTGGCGACGGGCTTCCGTCCGCGACGCCGTCAGCGCGCGGGCCCTGCGGGTGCCGAGGTAGGCGAAGTAGGTCAGGGTGCCGCCGGGGTGGAGCAGTTCCATGTAGCGGGACATGATGCGCTCGACCTGTACGGGCGTGAAGTTGGTCAGCGGCAGCCCCGAGACGATCACGTCGTAGCGCTGATCGGTGTCGAGCTGCTCGACGTGGGTCTGATGCACGTTCACCTGCGCGGGCCTGGCAGCCAGGGGCGGGTGCGTGGTGACCAGACGGCGCAGTCGCGCGGCGAAACGCGGGTTGGGCTCGACGATGTCCAGGCAGCTGCCCTCGGACAGCCGCGGGATCAGGGCCCGGGTGACCGGGCCGGTGCCCGCTCCGGCTTCCAGGACCGCCAGCGGGCGGGAACCGTGAGCCCGTACGGGTTCGGTGAGCACGCGGGCCAGAGCTTGGCCGCTGGGGGCTATGGCACCCGTCGTGCGCAGATCACGGGCTGCCTCTATCAGGAACATCCAGCGTTCGGCTTTGCGCTGCGCGGAGTCGCGGTCGTGGGAGGTGGTCCAGTGGTTCATTGAACTGACGCTAGAAAGCCGCGCCAGGCACCGGATCCGTCGTTCTGCGACAGCGTTCACCTACGAAAGGAGGGGGCCGGCATCGCCGTTCGTCCGACGGAGCGGCGCACGGGTCATCTCGGTGCGCCGTCGTCCGTTCCGTTCGTCTCTGGAGCCGGCCTCTCTAGAGCAGGCGCAGGACGCCGACGACCTTGCCGAGGATCTGCGCATGGTCGCCGGGGATCGGCGTGTAGGCGGAGTTGCGCGGCATCAGCCACACCTGGCCGTCCTGGCGGCTCAGCACCTTCACGGTGGCTTCGTCCTCCAGCAGCGCCGCGACGATGTCGCCGTGGTCGGCGCTGTCCTGGCGCCGTACGGTCACGATGTCGCCGTCACAGATCGCGGCGTCGATCATGCTGTCGCCGGAGACCGTGAGGGCGAACAGGTCGCCTTCGCCCACGACCTGGCGGGGCAGGGAGTAGACGTCTTCGACCATCTCCTCGGCGAGCAGGGGCGCGCCGGCGGCGATGCGTCCGACGAGCGGCACGTCGACCGGTGTCGCGCTCCTGTGCTTCAGGTCGGGCGTCCATGAGGGGCGAACCTGGTAGGCGCGGGGACGGTGCGGGTCCCGGTACAGAACGCCTTTGCTCTCCAGGGCCATCAGCTGGTGGGCGACCGATGACGTGCTGGCCAGCTGGACGGCCTGGCCGATCTCCCGCATCGACGGCGGGTAGCCCTGCCGCTCCACCGCCTCGGTGATGCAGCGGACGATGGCCTGCTGCCGGCTCGTCAGCTGTCCCTCAGCGGTACGTGGGCCCGGGGGACGACCCCGGCGTGCGGGCGCGCTGTTCTCCATACCGGGCACCTCCATACAAGATCCTTGCGGAACGCGACCTTAACCCGCCATCCGACGCAAATGGAACACCGCTTCGACTTCAGCCGCGCAGGCTCTTCGGTCGGCCCCCCGCATTCTCCGCAATCCGCACGGCGGGAGCCGCCTGGCAGGGCATCGGCAGGTCGGGTACGCCATGGCGCCCCAGGGAGCGCCCCCACCGAAGCCGCAGCGCCTCCGGGACCCCCTTGGCACAGGGTCAGCGTGTGGTCGCCGATGCGGACGGCGGGGCGTAACTCGGATGCAGCTCGGAGGACAGCGGGGCCAGCGACTCGCACAGCGAGGTGGGAAAGGCGGGCTCCTTGCGCTGTACGTCCCGGCAGCCTCCGGCCGCGCCTGCGACGATCGGCCGCCAGCCCGACTTCTCGGCCCGGAAGAACCAGCGGTCGCCGAGCCGGGACGAGCAGGCCGGGTTCGTCGAGTCTCCACAAGCCGGTCCGGTGCGCCAGGAGAAGTCCATCACCAGCCACCTCCCGTCGCACTTCTCCGAGTCCCGGTACGTATGGTTCGGCGCGTCGACCGCCATCAACGCCTGGTCGTAGGAGGCGGCGGTGCAGCCGGTGGGCGCCGGCGTGCAGCCCAGCTTCCCGCAGAGTCGCAGTGCGGGCGGTTCGGCTTTGTCGGCGGTGAAACGCGTGTAGTTGTCGACGATCACGTCCCGGTCGCCCAGGGGCTTGGGGAGTCGGACGCGAGCTGTGGCCATGGCCTCCTTGGTGCACCCGGAAGCCCGGTCACCGGACGGCGAGGTGTAGGTGACCTGCACCCGGACGAGTTCCGCCATGGGATCGGTGAGCACCGCCTTCAGCTTGCGCACGCACGGGTTGGGGCCGCTGGGTACCTGTGCGTCGAGGAGCAGCGTGCGGCCGTCGCCACCGACACGGACCCCGGTGACCGCGGAGGGCTCCATCGTGGTCCACGGGATCGGCTCGGTCGGCGCCGACGACGATGACCCGTCGCCTCCCTCTCCGGCTACCTGTGTCCCGCAGGCGCCGAGCCACAACGCGGCGAGGGTGCTGATCAAAACGGCCACGGCCGTACGGTGCGTCGCCCTACCTGATCGCACGAGCGCTCAATCCCCCTGAGTAATCGAGTCGTTGGCCAATATAAGGCTCGGACCGCAGCCTCGTCAGAACCAGCTTGCCCCGACGGTCCTGATGCGGGCTCCGCTGCCGAGCGACATCAACAGGGTCTCCCCCAGCGCTTTCGCACGCCCTTGGCAGCCGGACCGGTGAGGCCGTCCGACCCCGCCGTAGAGCCATCCGAAGACGGCAGCCGATACGAGCCCACCACCGCGGCGACACTCGAGCCGGCGAAGGCGAGAGCCCACCCGCTCAAGGTGCCCAGCCGTCCCCACGAGGACGTCCCGGCCTCAACACCGCGAGGCGAGACCCGCCCTTCGGGGTCGTACGCCACCGCGAGATCGTCGCCCGGCCGGGTGGCCTGCCCGCATCCGCGCCAGATGCGGACCCGAAGCGACCCGCCCTCCCGGTCGGCCACCGAGCAGAGATAGCGCCCCCTGCCGGAGACGGCCGTCCTCTCCTCCACCGAGGTCACGACCACGGCCGCCACCCGGCCGCGCTTCGCAAGCACCGCCCCCGCGGCAGCCTGGGGGATCTGGAGCACCAGGCACACGCCGAGCACGGCCACGACGCCGACGAGCGCCCGACCGGCCCGCAGCACCAGCAGGTACAGGCAGAGCGCGGCCGTGCACACCAGACCTCCTTCGCCGTCCGCGAGAGCGGGCATCCCGTAGTGATGCAGGACGATCGCCCGCCGCTGCTCGGCGGGGATACGGCGCAGTGCGACGACGATCGCCACGTAGTCCGCGCCGACGCCGGCAACGTCGTCGGCAATGCCGTGGCGGCGGTGGGCCGCCAGCCGGTTGACCGTCTTGCGCCAGACGCTCACCCGGACCCGGCAGGCCACAGTGCGTACCCAGGCCTCCGGGTCGTTGTAACCGGACACCTTCTCCCAGCTCTGCCACGCTCGGGCGAAGGCCTCCTGCACCAAATCCTCCGCCTCGGCGCGATCTCCCGTTATCGCGTACATCTGGCTGATCAGCCGGCGGACACTGCCGGCGTAGAAAGCATCGAAATCACTCGGGTCGCGCATACGCCCCCTTCCCACCACCCGTTCGAGGGGCCCCATGCCCTCCATGACGTGTCACGCCCGACCCCACCGACAGGTTGCACGGCCGACCGCAACTCGTCCCTGTTTCCTTCCGTCGCCGCCGACAGGCGTGTCAACGACCGTTCAGATGTACAGGTGGGTCGCCGTCCCCGTTCGGGCTGATCGCCACGCCGACGTGATCTACGGGAGCTCAGAGGCGAGGCGAGCGATGCGGCGGCACCTGCTCCGGGTCATCCGGAAGGGCGAGGTCGGCGGTCAGACCCACTCTCTTCGCGGCAGCCCGAGTGACCGCACTGGGCTCGGCAAGCCGTACCTCGATGCCGGCCAGAGGGAGAGCCTGCCGGATGGCCAGCAGCGTGTACAGACTCACGGAATCGCAGAAGGTGATGCCGGACAGGTTCAGTACCAGCAGACCGCCGGACGAGCGAGCGGCGAACACGGAAAGTTTTTCCCGCAGTTCGGCGGAGGTGTCGCCGTCCAGCTCCCCAGCGAGGCGCAACTCGACGACGGACGGCAAGGGGCCATCGACGTCGGGCTGGACGGACAGCCGTGAGTTGCCCGCTACCTTCCGCGTATTCCTCCGGGGGAACAGATCGCGGTCCCCGGCCGGGCCGTCGGCGGCCGTCTCGTCCCGAGGGAAGGACTGGGGTGCTGGCATCGATCATCTCCGGGACAGGGCGGCCTGCAGACGCCGACCAGACTTCCCGGCACACCAGGCAGAGCGCCGGGCGCCACCACGCGGTCATCTTTGTACAAGGCAAAGAACAGTGCCAGTGAGGCCGCGGAAGCGGCAGTCGCCGCGGTGCTTCGACGCGCTGCGGTTCTCCGACGCCGATCAGCATCCGTGGTGCCGCAGCAATGGCGGTGCGTACGGCAAGCGTCGAGGGTTGCAGTGTTCGCCGTAGAGCGAGCAGTTCCGTACCCGGCTCGGTCACGTCAGCGGTGACAAGGTGTAAAGCCCTCGCCGAACGGGCGCTGCCTGCGCGAAGACGCCGGAGCGAGAAGAAGACGGGCCTCTTGCGGTGAACCCGCCCCGGCCGCCCGCGCTCCGGTGCGGACCTTCGCCCTGCCACCGCGCCGTACGGCCCCCTCCCGGCAGCGGCAATCCCGCGCGGCAGAAGGCTCACCCGGCGCTACGAGGTTTATGGCGCCGGTACGGCACTGATCTGCTGCATCACCCCGAGGAGATCGGGCTGGCCCCGTTCGCCGACGATCCGGCCGTCGGCCAGGTAGTAGAAGTTCATGGCCTGCACCGAGATCTTGTTGCCGCTCGCCGGGATCCCGAAGAATTCACCGTCGTGGGTGCCCCGCATGGTGAACCGCGCGGCCACGGTGTCGCCTTCGGTGACCGTCTCCTCCAGCGTCCACTGGACGTCGGGGAAGGCGCTGCGCATCACCCCGATGACTTCCAAGTACCCATCGGGCCCCCGCAGTGGTTCCGGGTGGCTTGGCGCGTGGAACACCGCGTCCGGAGAAATGACCTCGCGGGCGAGATCCTCGTTGCCCGTGTTGATGAACTCGACGAAACGGTTCATCACTGACTCGGTGGACTGCGATGGCATCGTGCTGTGCCTCTCCAGAGACGTTGGGGCGGGTACCTGCGAGCGTAACATCGAATCGATGTTCACATCGATTCGATGCCCACGTGCGAAGATGGACTCATGCTGGAACTCGCGATACTCGGCTTCCTCGCCGAGGGACCCCTGCCTGGACACGAGCTGCGCCGCCGCATCTCACAGCTGACCGGTTACACGCGGCCGGTCAGTGACGGCAGCCTGTATCCGGCGATCAATCGCCTGACCAGGGCGGGCTTGATCGAGCGGCGCGCCGACCCGGCCGCGGGGGCGGCCCGGTACGTGCTCAGCCTGACCGCGGCCGGGCGGGCCGAAATGCTTCAGCGCCTGCGCAAGCCCGCCGACCACGAGATCACCGACTTCACCCGGTTCTACGTCGTCCTGGCCTTCCTCTCCCACCTGCCCGACGTGGCCGAACAGCACGCGGTGCTGCGCAGACGGCTGGAGTTCCTGGAAGAACCGGCGAGCTTCTTCTACAACAACGAGCGGCCCCTGCGTGCCGAGGAGGTCGCCGACCCCTACCGGCGGGGCATGCTGCTCACCGCCCGCGCCACCAGTCGCGCCGAACGGACCTGGCTGCGCGAGGCCCTCGGGGAGAAGGCGCCCGAATTCGACACCGGATGCACCGACAGCGATCCGCATCCGCCCGCTGCTCCCGCGAGCTGACTGTCCACGGAGGTACCTCCATGCTTGCTTCCTGGTACGACGACCAGGGCCCGGCCGCCGATGTCCTGCACGTCGGTGAACTCCCTGATCCCGTCCCCGGCCCCGGCGAGGTCCGCGTCCGCGTCACCGTCTCGGGCGTCAACCCCGGCGACACCAAGAAACGGCGCGGCTGGCTCGGTTCGTCCATGCCCTTCCCGCGGGTGATCCCGCACAGCGACGGCGCCGGAGTCATCGACGCCGTGGGCGCCCAAGTCGACGTCCGCCGCGTCGGACAACGGGTCTGGGTATACGGCGCCCAGTCCTACCGCCCCTTCGGCACAGCCGCCCAGTACACAGTCGTACCTGACCACCAAGCCGTACCTCTGCCAGATCATCTGAGTGATGAGCTGGGGGCGAGCCTTGGCATCCCCGGCATCACCGCCCACCGCACCGTCTTCGCCGACGGCCCGGTCGACGGCCAACTGGTCCTGGTCCACGGAGTTCTCGGCGGCGTCGGCTCCCTGGCCGCGCAGCTCGCCCACTGGGCCGGCGCGACTGTGATCGCGACCGTCCGCCGAACCGCGGACCTCAGCCGCGTCGACGCGGCCGTCGTCTCCCACGCCGTCGCCCTGGATACCGGCGACCCCGCCGCGGCCATCCGCTCGTACGCGCCGCGGGGCGTCGACCGGATCATCGAGGTCGCGCTGTCCGACAACGTCGGTCTCGACAACGCCGTCGCCGCCCAGGGGGCCGTCATCGCCGCCTACGCCACCCGCGCGGACCGCACTGAGATCCCCTTCTGGCCGCTGCTGTTCAACAACGTCACCCTGCGGCTGCTCGGCAGCGACGACTTCCCCGCCGAGGCCAAGCGCCAGGCCGCCCGCGACCTCACCTCCGCAGCCGCCGTCGGTGCCCTCAGCGTCGCCGTCGGCGACCGTCACCCGCTGGACGACATCACCAAGGCCCACGACCACGTCGACGCTGGCGGTGGCCACGGCCGCATCCTGGTCACCGTCCCCCAATAGCGCAGACTCGGAACACTGCCCTGTTCAACTGCCTAGCCCTGCGGGGCGTCCGGGACCCGCATCCGAATGACGGCGGTATCACTGCTGCTGCGTGTCAAGGGGCCGTAGCCTGCGCCAAGTTGTGGGTGACGGCAGACCGGAGCCCCTGGTACTCAACTCCTTCCTTGCGAAGCGGCCTTTCGCCCTCGTGGCGGCAACAGCGGTCCTCGCCGGCGGCTCCCAGGCGGTGGCGGCGCAGCCGCTGTCCCAGGCGAAGACCGTCTCGGCCCACGGGGACACCCTGGCCGGCGCGCTGGACAGGGTGTCCCTGACCACGGTCATCGACCAGTGGACGCACTACACCCCCGACTCGAAGACCTCGTCCCACGCGGGCACGTTGTACCGGGGTACGGGCTACTTCTCGTGCTACACGGCCGGCGAGGTCTACACGAACAACGGGCGCACGAGCGGGTGGTGGCTCGTGCCACGACGTCCGCCGCCCGCCGCGACCCGATGACCGGCCCCGCCCCCCGTTGCCGTCCGGATTGGGAATGGCTCGTCGCAGCAAGCCGGGTACGACGTCTGGCGAGACCCACGACCATCCGGGCGCGGTACCGCGGCTCGGGCTCTGGCACGCGGGTGGGTGTCAGCGGCCGGACAGTTCGTCGGTAGCGGTGCGTCCGGCCGTCGAGGTGCGGCGCAGGAAGTCGGCCAGGAGGGCGAGCTCGTTCTCGTCGTAGTCGGCGCAGATCTCCTCGACCGCTGAGGACATGCCTGAATAGAGCCCGATGATCTCCGCGTTCCGGTCGCGCAACGGTCGTAGGAGGGTCGCGCGCCGGTCGTTCGGATCGCGTTCGCGGGCGATCCACCCTCCGCGTTCGAGACGGTCGAGGATTCCCGTCAGGGTCGCTGGATGGAGCCCGGCGAGACGGGCGAGCGCACTGGCGCCGATCGGGCCGTGCCGGTTGATCAGGTCGAGGCATTCGACGTCGATGCTCTTGAGCTCCAGTCGCGCGCCCACCTGCTGATTGAGCAGGGACAGCTGGATTCCCAGCGCTCGGAGCGACTCCCGGATCTCCGAGCCCAGTCGCCTCCGTTCGCGGGCCCCCTCAGGTCGTACGGAACTCATATGTTACGCTCCCCATAATATCTGGTCTCTTGAGGACAAGGTATCCCGGACGGGAGTGTGCACCATGATCATGGTTACTGGCGCGACTGGAACCGTGGGCCGCGAGGTGGTGAATCTGCTGGTGGCGGGGGGTGCCAAGGTCGCCGCGGTCACGCGGGATCCGGCCGCCACCGCGTTCCCCGACGGTGCGCGAGCGGTGGCAGGTGATCCGTCCCGGCCGCAGTCGCTGACGCCGGCCTTGGACGGTGTGGAAGCCCTCCTGCTGAGCCCGCGCGCCGTCGGGGGCGCGACCTCCGAACTGCTGCGGCTCGCGGCCGAACACGGAGTACGGCGTGTGGTGGTGCTGTCCGCGGTCACCGTCGAGTACGGCGGTGGGTACCGGCGCTTCGCCCGCGAGTTCGAGCTGGTCGAAGCGGCGACCAGGGCCTCCGGGCTGCGCTGGACGTTCCTGAGGTGCGCCGACTTCACCGCGAACGCTCTCGCCTGGGCTCCGCAGATCCGTCGTACGGGCGTCGCATCAGGCGCGTACGGCGATGCGGCCACCTCGCCCATCCACGAGCGGGACGTCGCCGCGGTCGCCGTACGGGCGCTGCTGGACCCCGCCCACGACGGCCGCGCGTACGCGATCACCGGCCCGCAGTCGCTCACCCAGCACGACAAGGCCAGACTCATCGGTGAGGCCGTCGGCAGGGAGCTGCGGTTCGAGGAGATCCCGCCTGAGCGGCTGCGCCAACTGATGCTGGCGCAGGGCCTGCCCGAGGACGTCCCCGACCGGCTGATCGGCTACGCGGCCGCGTGCCTGGAGCAGCCGGGCCCGACGACGGACTCGGTCGCACGGCTGCTGGGCCGCCCCGCCCTCACCTTCGCCGACTGGGCCGCCGAACACGCAGACGTCTTCCGGGAGTTGAGCCCGTCATGAGGTACGAACGGACTGTCACCGCCCTGCGCTTCGGGGGCCTGGTCCTCACCGGTCTGTTCGCCGGTTTCCTGGTCACGGTCCTCGTCTTCGAGCTCTCGCTGCGGAGCTTCGACGGCTCTGTCTACACCCAGGTGCGCCAGGTCGAGCTGGACCGACTGGACGTTCTCGCCACCGCGCTTCTCCTGCCGGCGGTGCCGGCCACGGCGATCCAGACCGCCACCGACGTGAAGGCGCGAGGTTCGGCGTTCTGGCTGACGGCGGCAGCGCTCGTCCTGCTGTTGAGCGTTCTGGTCACGACGCTCGTCTTCAACCTCCCCATCAATGCCGATCAGTCCGCATGGAACGTGCAGACTCCGCCCGCGGACTGGGCGAGCGTGCGCGACCGCTGGCAGACCGCCCACGCAGTCCGTACGGTCGCAGCCGTCCTCGCCTTCGCGTTCCTGAGCGCGGCGGCCATGAGCCCCGCTCACACCCGCCGGCCTGCCCGGGCCCCGGCCCCGGCCCGAGAGGCGATGGAATCCGATCGTGCGGAGGCGACGACATGAAGCAGATCGAGCTGTCCGCCGGGACGATCGACTACCAGGACACAGGCGGCGACGGCCCCACCCTCGTGCTGCTGCACGGCTTCATGATGGACGCCTCACTGTGGGACCAAACGATCGCCGAGCTGGCCGCCGACCACCGCTGCGTGGCGCCGACACTTCCGCTCGGCGCACATCGTCATCCCGTGCCTGCCGGCGCCGACCTGTCACTGCCCGGGACAGCCCGCCTGGTCACGGAGTTCCTCGAACGTCTCGATCTCCGCGAGGTCACCCTCGTCGGCAACGACACGGGCGGAGCGCTCGTCCAGTTGCTCATGCGCGACAGCACGGCACGCGTGGCACGGGTCGTGCTCGCCTCGTGCGACGCCTTCGACAACTTCCCACCGGGGCTGACGGGCCGCACACTCGCCCTCACCGGCAAGCTCTCGCCCCGGCTGTTCGGACTCTTCATGCAGCAGATGCGGCTCCGGCCGATCCGTCGCCTTCCGCTCGCCTTCGGATGGCTGACCAAACGAGGGGACGGCATGACCGCGCGGTGGATGCAGCCGGTTCTGAAACAGCCCGCCGTCCGCCGCGACACCGTACGCATCCTGCGTGCGGCAACGGCGGACACCGACCTCCTGCTCACCGCGGCCGAGCGCCTGCCGGCCTTCACACGCCCTACCCTCGTCGTCTGGGCCGGCGACGACCGGGTCATGCCACCCGAACACGGCCGCCGCCTCGCAGCACTCCTCCCCCACGGTCGCCTGGTCGAGGTGGAAGACAGCTACACGCTCATCCCCCTTGACCAGCCGGCGCGGCTCGCCCAGGTGATCCGGGAGTTCGTCCAGGCGCCCGAGGCCACCGCGACCTAGCGGGTCACCCCCCGGTGCGGAAGTGGTCAGGCAACGATCGACTGGTGTGGGCGAAGCGACCCCTCGTGTTATTCAATGAGGTGTGCGTCGGGGATCTCGGGGCTCCGTCGCACCGGTCCGAGTAATCACCCCGGCGCTGCCCCGGGGATTGTGAGAGAGCCGCATGGACTCCACACCCTCCCCCTCGCCATCATCGCCGTTCGACCTGGTCAGCAGTGCCCTGGGGCGCTACATTCCGCGCGGTGGAGCGGCGGCGGCCGGCGGTCCTGGCAGCGCGCAGGGTGACCGCGCCGCCCGCCCGCGCGTACCCGGCGATCCGGCAGCCGACCGTCAGGAGCAGATTCTCGGCGTCGTCAACCTGGACAGGGACCTGAAGATCACCCGCTGCAATCTGGACGCCGTCGTGTTCGCGGGTCTGGACGTCACGGTCGGGAGTTCTTTCGCCGACCTTCTGCCCCCGGGGGACGTACCGACGGTCACCCGGCGGTTGCGGCAGGTCCTGGAGATCGGTGAGGCCCACGTCGCCCGCATCCAGCGCCTGCGACGCGGCGACGGGTCGGAGCTGGTCGTCTCGATGAGCATCCTGCCCGCGGCCGCGCCCCAGGAGGGCTTGACGGTCTCCCTGATCGCCATGGCCAAGCGGCTGCACCTCTACGCCGCCGAGACCGCGATCGGCACCTCGCTGGACATCGGCGAGACCGCCCAGTCGCTGGCCGAGTCCCTGCTGGCCTGGGGGGACGTGGCCGCCGTCGACCTCGACTTCGCCGTGTGGACGGGTGAGGGATTCACCGACCAGGCCCAGGGACGCATCAGGCTACGGCGGGCGGCCCTGGTGCCCGACCGGGTGTGGCCCGAGGGGTACGTGACTCCGGGCCACGATCTTCCGAGCGACGCGAGTCGCCTGCTGGCACAGGCGGTACGGCGAAACGATTCTCCGCAGGCCATCGTCATACCCCAGCGGGAGGCCATCGAGCGGCTGCTCGGCAGTCCGCGGGTGATCCGCGCCCTGGTGCCCGGCGACCGGTCGGCGAGTGTGGCGTGCATACCGCTGGTCCTGGACGGCATGCCGCCCGTCGTGCTGGGCGTGGCGGAGGTCTGGCGGCGGGCGGACAGCCCCTTCCAGGACAGCGAGCTGTTCGACCTGCAGGAACTGGTGGCCAGGACCGCCCATCACGTCGATCTGGCCCGTCAGCACCAGCGCGAGCACACCCAGGTGCTGGCGTTGCAGCGCCGGCTGCTGCCCCGGGTGGGCGGCAACACCATGGAGATCGCCAGCGTCTATCAGCCCGCCACCCCCGACAGCGCGGGCGTCGGCGGGGACTGGGTGAACAGCTTTCCGCTGCCGGACGGCCGTACCGCACTGGTGGTCGGTGACGTCGTAGGGCACGGGCTGGGAGCCGCGGCGACCATGGGCCAGCTGAGCATGGAGGCCCGCGCGCTGCTGTCGGCGGGGCTGGCACCGGACGAGGTGCTGGAGCACCTGGACGAGACGGTCACCCTGCTGGACGACGCGGAGTCCGGGCTGGCGGCCGGCTACAGCGCCCTCGGCTCCACCTGCTGCATAGCGCTCTACGACCCGGTCAGCCACCAGGTGGCGCTCTCCAGCGCGGGTCACCTGCCCCCGGTCCTGGTGCTTCCGACCGGCCGCGCGGGGCCGCTCGCGGTGAGCCCTCACCCCGGTCTCGGCGCCGAGTTCGCTCTGCGGGAACCGTTCGACGTGTACACGTTCAGCGCACCTCCGGGCTCCCTGCTCGCCCTCTACACCGACGGCCTGGTGGAGGATCCCGCCCTCTCGATCGACGAAGGGATCAGCAGACTGGCGGAGGTCCTGTCCACGGTGCATCCCTGGGACACCTTGCAGCAGGCCGCACGGCACGTCGTGTCCACGCTGGCGCCCGTGCGTCAGCGCGACGACGTCACCCTGCTGCTCGTGCGGATGATCGGCTACCGCAAGGAGGACACGGCGACCTGGCGACTGCCCGCGCGCGCCGACGCCCCCGCCCGAGCCCGTGCGCACGTCTCCGCGCTGCTGCGGCAATGGCACGCCCGGAACGACGTCCGGGACGATGTGCCTCTGCTGGTCAGCGAGCTGGTCACGAACGCGGTGCGCTTCGCCTCAGGTCCCGTCACGGTACGACTGATCAGGGCCGGCCACGGCCTGCTGTGCGAGGTCGGCGACACCGGCAACGGCAGGCCGCGTCTGAGCAGGGGCGACCTGCTCGACGACGGGGGGCGTGGACTGCAGATCGTGCACAGGCTCACCACCCGGTGGGGGGTGCGGTGGACGGACACCGGCAAGGTGGTCTGGGCGGAGGTCGCGAGGTGACGCGGTCGGCGTGCCGAGCGGCGGCACGGTCGGCGCACGCAGCGCGAACGGGGGGCCGCGTCAGCCGACGGTGCCCTCAGGGACACCGGTGGCGTGAGCGGTGACGCGGGCGACGCGTTCACCGGCGCGGGTGGGTCCGGCACGCACTACAGCCACTCCCCCTCAAGGGCGGTGGCGGTGAGGCCGGGTGCCGCGGCGTACAGGACGGCACGACTGCCCGGCTTCTGCCCGGCGTCGTGCGCCCGCCTCAGGATGTCGAACACGGCGGCGCCTCCGCGGTTGCCGCTGGTGTAGCTGTCCCGGCTGTGGTCCAGCAGCCCCGACGGCCACGCGTCGGGCATGGTCTGCTCCATGTACTCCAGCACCCGGGTCCCGCCGGGGTGCGCGAGCAGTACGTCGGGGTGCCAGGACTCCGGGTCGTCCTCGTAGCGGACGCGCAGCCACTCCCACATCGCGTTGACCGTCTCCTGTACGGCGCGCGGCCCTCGCCGGTCCATCACGAAGTGGGCGCCGTCCTCCCGCGTGTCCAGGCGGTGCAGGTCCCGGGTGCCGGGCAGGGTGTGATGCCAGGCGGCGTCCAGTCGCAGCACCGACTCGGGCCTCGGACGGCCGGTGACCACCGCGGCGACCGCGGTGTCGGCGAAGAGCAACCGGACGATCAGGGACTCCAGGGTGTCGTCGGCGGGCTGATAGGTCGTGCTCAGGGCCTCCGAGATCACCACCAGCACCACCCGATCGGGGTCCGCGGCCACGAGATCCGCCGCCAGGGCCAGGGAGCGGGTGCCCGCGACACAGGCCCACTGCGTCGCCGGGAGCAGCATCACGTCGTTGCGGAGCGAGAGCTTGTTGGCCAGGGACACGTCCAGACCCGGCAGCGCCGGGGTGGTGGAGTGACTGGTGATCAGACAGTCGACGTCCGAAGCGTCCAGGCCGGCGATCTGCAGGGCTCCGCGCGCCGCACGCTCCCCGTAGGCCTGCACCGCCTCCCAGGCCGGAGCGGTACGCTCCTGGACGGTCTGCGGCGCGGGTATCGCCTCCAGAGCGGCGATCACGCGGTCCACGTCCTGCTGGGCGAACCCCTCGCGTGCCAGCGCGCTTTGGGCGGCTCCGGTGCCGACGGCCCGTAGCCCGCCGCCGCTGCCGGGGGCGACGGCGGTCTCCAGCGGCAGCATCCAGCCGCGGGTCTCTATGCCCGTGCTGGCCGCGATGCCGTCCATCCGCGGCTCCCACGCCGCATGCGGATGCCGGTCACGCACCTCCGCCACGATCTGGCTGGTCTCCACGGCGTGCTCACCGTGTATGACGGCAGGAGGACAGAGGTATGCGGCCATGATGGGCACCTTTCCAGGGGAACAAGGAGGATCGTCAGGAGGGCTGCGCCGTGGGCCACTTCGGAACGTCGGGCCTGTGCCGACGGGCTCCGTCACGGGAGGCGCTGTCTCCGTCGAGCATGGACGCCAAAGGGACATTTCCGCTGTGACCCACACAACTTGAGCGCCCTTTCGGTGGCGTGATCCGGCACACACCGGCTGGAATGGGACGCCCCACCCGAACCACAGGTCCTACCTGACCCGGTATCAGCCTGGTTGCTCGTGAGGCCCGCACCCATCGGCGGCGGGCCGGCACCTCTCCGCTCGCCGAAGTCGTCGTCTACGGCGGTGTGGTCACCCGCAGGCGCGATATCCGCTCCGTACCTGACGAAGCGCCAGGACGCGAAGCCTCGGCCGGCCCCGCCGAACGCCCGGAACGGCCTGCCCGCACGTGGTCTCGCGCAACCCGCCGCAGGACCGTCCCGCACAGGCCGCCGATCCCCCGCACAGCCCGCCGGAACCGCGCGCCCCCTGTGGTCGTCTTGTGCGCTGACTGTGTGCGAAACAGGATGGCGGGGGACGTTGTGACACGGAACGTGACGAAGGCCGGTCTCATGATGGTGGCCATGGCGACAGTGCTCGGGGCCTCGGCCTGCGGCGGCGCGGCCGGCACCGCGGCAGCGCGGAACGGCGGGACGCGGCCCGCGCACGGGAGCGAGAAGTCCGGGAGCGAGAAGTCCGTGGCGTCCTCGGGACAGGGGATGTCGTCCGACTCGGCGTCGGCGTCCACCGGAGCCGTGGAGAACTTGTCTGCCGTCGCGCAGGCTGCGGCGGCGCCCCTCACGCGGCACGTGCCGTGGAACCTGGACATCCTGGACCAGCGGTCGCGGCCCCTGAACGGAAAGCTCACGACCACCGCCACGGGCAAGGGCGTTCACGTCTACGTGATCGACACGGGGATGGACATCGCCCACAAGGAGTTCGGCGGACGCGCCCATCTCGGCGCCGACTTCGTGGGGCCGAAGGACTCCGGTGACTGCTTCAGCGAGGAGGGCACCGGTCACGGCACGTTCGTGGCGGGCGTCATCGGCGGGGCGAAGTACGGGGTGGCGCCGAAGGCGGATCTCGTACGGGTCCAGGGCATCCTGTGCGAGAGCGACGGGGGCGGCTCCCCGGCGGCGGCAGAGGCGGCCGTGGTGAAGTCGGTGAAGTGGGTCACCGCGCACGCGAAGAAGCCCGCGGTGGTGAACATGTCGCTCAACCTCGACCACCGGTCGTCGGCGCTGGAGTCAGCCGTGAAGAAGATGGTCGACGCGGGGATCCCGACGGTGGTGGCGGCCGGCAACTTCCATGACGACGCCTGCAAACACTCCCCGGCCGGCGTCCCCGGCACGATCGTCGTGGCGGCCTCCACCACGAACGACCGCCCGTGGAGCGACGGCGGCTCCTACGGATCCGGTTACGGACGATGCGTGGACCTGTACGCGCCCGGCCAGAAGGTGACCTCTGCTCTCGCCGGCGGCGGTACGTTCACCCAGAACGACGGCGCGACGTCCTGGGCCGCACCGCACGCGACCGGCGTGATCGCCCTGTACCTGTCGGCACATCCCCACGCCACGGCCAACCAGGTCCACGTCTGGCTCGACCACACCGCAACCCGCGGTGTCCTGCACGGCGTCCGCTCCGACACCCCCAACCGACTGCTCAACACCGGCGGTCTCTGAGGTGCCTTCGATGTGAGACGCGGGGGTCTGCGACGAACAGGCCACGCTGCTGGAGCCGTTGCCGCCGGTTGCACTGCGGCAACGGCGTACGACGGCGCGCTTCCCCTCGCCCCTCGTGACAATCCTGCCCCACCCCACGATCGAGTGGCCGTTCCGGGAGTTCCGGTATCCGTCCGCCAGTTCATTGACCGTTTGCGGCCACCGTCTACCAGCACCTGGGCTCCAGGGCCCGCACGGCTCAGCGTTGCCGACGTCGTCAGGAGCGCGGCGGGGCGCCGGAGAAAAGCGTGAAGGGATCGCGTGCCTGCGACGCGAGGATGTACCAGGCCGTCGCGCCGGTGTGCAGGCTGGCGTAGTAGGAGTCGCCGCCGTCGCCGGTGTTCAGGCCGTCGTGCGAGGCGGCCACCAGACCGTGTCCGTCGTGATGCGGGGCGGTCGTCTGGGCCAGTTCGAGGGTGTGCAGCAGTCGGTCCGAGCGCGCCGCGTCGCCGGGGCGGTGCCGTTTTGCGAACGCCAGCGCGAGATGGGCACTTCCCTCGAACCAGACGCCGCTGCGATCGGCGTCGCTGAAGGCGACGCCGTGGAAGTGGCCGTCGGAGGCAGCCAGCCCGGTCGCCTCGGTGTCCAGCACACCCGCGTAGGCGCGCTCGCGAAGCACGAGGCAGGACCAGCTCTGTGCGTCTTCGGCGAGCAGGTCCTTGCTCGGTGCGACACCGTCGTCGCCGGTGCCTGTCCAGAAGACGTGCTTGGCCGGGTCGTACATCGCGGTGACGAACGACCGTGCGTGCCATGCCTGTTCGCTCCAGGCGGCGTCGCCGGTGAGCTGGGCCAGCATCCGGAAAAGCACCACCAGGTCGAGATTGTGTTCTGTCGACTTCCACCGGATCCGTCGACCGCCGTCATCCATGCCACCCGTGAAGCCGCCCGCGCCCCGGTTGTCGCGGGTCTCGGCCACGGCCCAGTGCGCCACAGCGGCTGCTCCGGACAGGTAACGCCGTTCCTCGGTGGCCTTGTAGAGCTGGAGCAGTGCCTGGCCGGCCCACGCCATGTTGCCGATGTCGCTGGTGGCGTCGGACGCGTCGACCGTGTCCGGTGAGGTGAGTGCGGCGGCGGCGTAGGCGGCCCGAATCCGCCCGTCGTGCCGTGGGTCGTGGCTCTGCACGTACAGCAGGGCGTCACCGAGAGCGCGGGCCCGCTCCACGTCGCCCGCGCGGCCCCGGCTCAGCAGGGCCTCGATGATCAGCGCGTCGTCGTAGGTGACCGAGTCGGTGTAGCCATGGGCCTGCAGATAGCCTCCCTTGAAGCTCCTGGGCAGGCGCGGCACCTCTCCTTGTGCTGTGGCGTCCACCATCTCGTCCAGGAAGGCGTAGGCACCTTTCAGCCGGGCCGAGACAGTTGCCGTTCCGGACGCCGTACGGCTGTCCCCGGCGCCGGAGACCCGGTGCGCGGGGCCGGTCACGCAGCCTGCGGCAAACAGTGCGAGGACGGCGACAGCGACAGCGCTCGTGAAGGCGGTTCGCGTACCGGCGCGGCGCGAGACCGGGCGGTGCCGTGCAGTGCCGCTGCCGCTGCCGCTGCCGGGGAGAAGATCCACAGCTGAAGTATGGCCGACGCTTCCGGCGTGGTTTTTACCGGTGTGCGCGGAAGAACTCAGTGAGGTCCTGTGCGAGGAGTTCGGGTTCCTCGTGGGCGGCGAAGTGCCCGCCTCGGGCCATGCGGGTGTACCGCGTGATGTCGTACGTGCGCTCGGCCCAGCTGCGGGGCGGCTGGGTGAGGTCGGCCGGGAACAGGGCGACGGCCGTGGGCACATGAACGCGCTCCACCCTCCTCGTCAGTCCTCGGGCGTATTCGTAGTAGGGCCGGAAGGAGGTCGAGATGGTGCCGGTGAACCAGTAGAGCGATGCCTGGGTGAGGAGGAAGTCGTCGCTGAACCGGGAGGACAGGTCACCCCCGCAGTCGCTCCACGCGCGGTACTTCTCGACGATCCAGGCGAGCAGCCCGGTCGGCGAGTCGGCCAGGCCGTAGCTGAGCGTGAGAGGACGGGTGCTCTGCTGGTGCAGGTAACCGCCTTCCTCCGCGGACCACACGGCGACGGAATCGAGGTACTCCTGCTCCTGGGGGGTGACATCGGCCGCGTCGTAGGCGACAGGGCTTGCGATCGCCGTCAGGTGGATGCCCACCAGGGCCTCGGGGTGGGCCTCGCCGAGCCGGGAGGTGATGCCGGCACCCAGATCGCTCCCGTGCGCGGCGTATCGCTCGAAGCCGAGTTCGTCGTGCATGAGACGGTGCCAGATCTCGTGTGTCTGCGGCGGCTCGGAGAGCGAGGGCCTCTGAGGCGAGAAGGAGAATCCGGGCAGCGTGGGGACGATGACGGTGAACGCGTCGGCGGAGTCGCCCCCGTACCGCGACGGCGCCGCCAGCCTGCGGGCCAGGCCGACCAGTTCGAGGAAGGAGCTGGGCCATCCGTTGGTGAGGACGATCGGCAGGGCGCCGGGGTGTTCGCCGTCGAAGCGGAGGTAGTGCACGGGGGTGCCGTCGATGTCCGCCAGGTGGGACGGCAGCGCGTTGATGGCGGTTTCGTGGGCGCGCCAGTCGTAGTCGGAGGCCCAGTGGGTGACGAGTCGTCGCAGCTCGCCCGGCTCGGTCCCGGCCGCCCATCCGTCAGCGGGCCACCGGGCGGGCCAGCGTGTCCGGAGCAGTCGGGAGCGCAGCTCGTTCAGCTCGGCCTCGCTGACGGCGATCATCGGTGTATGGCGGATCACAGGAGTCTCCAGAGTCTCGTTCTCAGGTCACCGCGCGGGCCCGAGTGTGGCGGCACTTCCGCTGACGTGGTGCGGGAGACCGCCGGGGCCTCGACACCCGATCGAGGTGACGCGCTGACGGCGTCCGACTCTCGGGTCACGATCCGGGCCGGTCACGATTCGGGCCGGTCACACATTCGGGCCGGCCGGCTGGACCGAGCGTCTGGATGATCGCGTCCCGTGTCCTCTCGCGCGACTCCGGCGAGGTCGTGAGCAGAGCGTGCATGATCATGCCCTCCAGCAGGGCGTCCAGCCGGGCGGCGCTGTCCGCGCCGACGAAGCGGGCCAGGACGGTGCGGCTGTCCTGTGTCCATGTCTGCGTCAGGGCTCGCAGATCCGGGTCGCGCAGTGCCGCCAGGTGCAGTTCGAAGCCGAGAACCGCGCTGCGGTGCCTGGCGGGACCTCCGTGGACGAGATCGACGAGGACCTCGACGAACTGCTCGTGCGTCTCGACAGCGGCGAACAACTTCCCGAACGCCGCCGACTGGAAGGCGACATGACGGGCGAACGCCTGCGCCAGAAGTTCGGTCAAGGTGGCGAAGTGATAGGTGACCGACCCGAGCGGGACAGCCGCTCGGGCGGCGATGTGCCGGTGTGTCGTTCCGGCCACCCCACGCTCCGCGATGACGTCGAGGGTGGCGTCCAGGATGTGCGTCTTGCGGTCGGGGTCGTTGCGCCGGGTCCGCCGTCCTCCGGCCGATCCGGTGGAGGTCCCGCCCTCACCGTCAGCCGCCTCCCTGGCCGCACCACGTACGGGAGGCGCCGTCGGCGGCGGGTCGATCGGCATCATGCGTACAAACGTACATCCTTAAGAACAGACGTACAAATGAGCTCCGTAGGGCGGCGCCGGCCAGCGCACCGACCGGGACCGCGCCGTGGGACGTCTCCAGACGTCGGGCCGTCTGCCGGACCAGGCCGAGACTGCGCGACGGTGCTCCGGCGAACCGCGCTCGCAGCTCCTCCTCCAACACCGGCAGTGCCCCGGCGGCGGATGTCGTGCTGCCGACCTGGTCGCGGATCCGGTCCACGGAACGTTGCCAGACCGCGTCGACCGGCGCCCACCGGTCCCGCAGCTCGCTCGCCGGCATGTCCACGAACGGCGACATCCCCCACGGCTTGAAGCGCACACCGACGAGCCGGACCCGCGAGGAGTACTCGACGAGGAAACGTCTCGTCCACACGCCCATGAACCATCCGTCGGTGAACAGTGCCGGCGGCTGCGACGGGTCGGAGTCGAGCAGGCGGACCGGCCCACCCAGGTTGATGAACAGGTGGGCCGACGGCATCGGCGGGATGTTCATCCGAGGGTGGCGCGGCACACCGGTCAGGCAGTAGATGTCGTCGATGAACCGGTCGAGCGGCGGGGCAGGCACCCGCCCGACGTACTCCATGCCACCAGTGCCCGAGGGCAGTTCGGTTCGCGAGACCGGCGACCAGCCCCGGCCACGTACGGGGCTTCGTCGCGGGCGTCTACTTGAATTCGACGCGACCGGCCGGGTCGGCCCCGGTCGTCAGCGCCTCGCACGCCGTCTGCCAGGAGTGGTCGTCAGGCAGGAACTGGGTGCGGAGGTAGGCCGCGGTGAGGCGGGCGAGGGCGGCGACCCGCTCAGGGCTTTCGTCGGTGGTCTCGTCGGCGTCGTATCCGGAGATGCCGCCGAGCAGGTGCTCCGCGCCGAAGAGCGTGAGCAAGGTCTTGGGCGCGGGGGCGAGGCGGTAGGGGTCGGTGTGCCACGCGGGGCCGATGTCGGTGAAGTGTGTGGAGTCGTCCTTGTCGCCGGCGACGACCAGGGTGGGTGTGGTCATCGTGGAGAAGTCGGTGGTCTTGAAGAACGGCACCTTGTCGGCCATCGATCCGTTCAGTACGTCGCCGCCCCTGCCGGGTGCGGCAAGCAGCACTCCCGCCCTGATCCTCGGCTCGGTCAGGTTCACTTCCTCCCCCGTGTCGGGGTCGGCACTGCGGGCGCCCAGCAGGAGACCGGCGGTGTGGCCGCCGAGGGAGTGCCCGGCGACCGCGATCTTGTCGTGGTCGATCCGCCCGGCGAGCTGCGGCACGGTCTTCTCGATCTCGTCGAGCCGGTCGAGGATGTGGCTCATGTCCTCGGCCCGTGAGCGCCAGAAGAAGGGACCTCCCGGGGCGCCGGTCAGCTCGCGGCTCAGCGTGCTGGAGCTGAGGTGGGTGGGCTGCATGACGACGAAGCCGGCTGCCGCCCACAGGTTGGCGATGGGCGCGTACCCGTTCAGCGAGGACAGGTTGTTGGAGCCGCCGTGGCCGTGGGACAGCAGGATGACGGGCAGACCGGTCCCGGTCGCGGGGGCGGAGACGCGGACCTGGAGGTCCACGGGCCGTCCGGGCACGGACAGGACCACCGGGCTGTACGACAGAACGGGAGCGGGCGAGCCGAAGGCGGTGCCGGTATCGGTGGTGGTGTCGGTGGTTGCAGTCATGGTGAGGTTCCTTCCTGAAGCTGCGCTGCGGCCGGCCCCGACGGAGGCGGCGGCGGCAGGCGTGGTCAGTGACGTCCGGCTTCCGTCGAACCCGAAGCGGAACGTCGCTCCGTTTATTATTCGGAACGACGTTCCGCTTGTCAACGGCGGAAGGAGGAAGCCCGACGATCACCGATGGAGCGGAAGGATGCCAGCGCGTAACTGCCGTGCCGTAGGCACCCGTTCGGGTAGCGGGTGACGACCGCGCGCCACGACCGGGCGCAGTTCCGTCGGCGGCGGCATCCCCGCGCGGCAACAGGGACCAGCTCTGGGCGGTGGGTCGTACGACGATCTCGTCGACGTCCACCGCGGCAGGCTGTTCGATCGCGATGCTCGGAAGACAGGCAGCGCGCCGCCGATTCCGTGCAGGACGCCCTTCCCCGGCGGGGTGCGATCGATCACGCGTACACCGCTCTCCACCTGGCCGAACAGCCGGAGCAGACGCTGGTGGTCTACCTCCACAGCGGTGAACTGCCCGCCGGGGCGCCGTCATGACCGGCGCCGGCTCCCTCACGGGCTGCCTCGGACCACCTCGCCCGCTGGGCGGTACAGGTGACCTCAGTCGCCGTTTCGCGTCTCCCGTTCGAGATGGGCGCGGAAGCTCCGCGCGGGCCTTCCGGTGAGGCGTCGGACGGTGTCGGTGACGCGGTTCTCGGAGCCCTCGGCGATGGCACGGTCCATGCCGGCCAGTAGCGCGGCGAACTCCGCCGGTATCCGCGCGGCGAGGTGATCGCGCATCTGCTCGTAGGACAGGCGGTGGTGCACCACGGGCCGGCCGGTGACCTCGGTGGTGATCGTGGCGATGTCGTCGTGGCTGAGCGTCTCCGGTCCGGTGAGGACGAGATCGGTGTTGGGGGCGTGTTCCTCGGTCAGGGCGTGGACGGCGGCAGCCGCGATGTCCTCGGCGTCGACGAAACCGACCCGGCCGCTGCCGGTCGCCGTCCTGATGACGCCCTCTTCCCGGATGCTGACGGCGTGCACGTGCGTGCCGGTGAAGTTCTGCATGAACCACGAAGGCCGCAGCACAGCCCACTGTCCGAACAGATCGGGCAGCGCCCGGTGCACCGCGCCCACCGCCGGCCCGCCTTCGGGGATGGCCGAGGAACTGAGGAGTACCGCGCGGTGGATCCCGGCGGTTCGGGCCTGCCGAAGAAACGGCAGCATCACGGCCGCGGGGTCGGCGTCCCCCAGGGGCGGTATGAGGTAGACGCGGTCGACTCCGTCGAGGGCCGCGGCGTGGGTGGCCGGGGCGTACCAGTCGAAGAGGACCGGCTCAGCGCCTGGGACAGGAGTGGCCTGACGACTGGCTGCTTTGACGCGGTGGCCGGCGGCCGTCAGCCGGGCGGCGGTGCGGCCGCCGGTGGTGCCGGTTGCGCCGATGACCAGAGTGGTACCGGTGGTGTTCATCGGCTGCTCCCCGTGAAGGCGGTGCCGGGTTCGAGGACGGCCAGCGGGTTCCAGTAGTCCCGGTAGGAGGTGATGTGCCCGTCCTGAACGGTGACGACGGCGATGTACGTCATGTCGAAGGCGCTGCCGCTCTCCACCAGGCGGCCGACGCCACGCATCTCGACCACGATGATCTGCGGATCGGTGGTCCGGTGGATCCGCAGGGCGGGGAAGTCGTGCAGGTCGATGTGGTCCGGGTAGTGGCGCATGTAGGCGGCGATGGCCTCCCTGCCGTCCAGACGCGCGGGCCAGCCTTCGGGAGCGAACGGGAACTCCATGACGCCGTCCTCGGCCCACAGGCCGACCCAGCCGGAGATGTCCTTGTCCAGCAGCAACCGCAGGCTGTGGCGGTAGAGATCTGCTGGAGACGTGGGTGTGGACATGGGTATCCTCCATCTATGCAATCCGGACCCTCGGTCCGCTTAGACGATACGGACCCGGGGTCCGTTTCGCAAACGAAGGAGGAGCATGGTCGAGCGCAAACCGCGCAAGGACGCCGCCCGGAACCGAGAAGCCGTCCTCTCGGCCGCCGACGCCCTCTTCGCCCGGAGCGAGGGGACCGACGACGTCACCATGGCTGACATCGCGGCAGCGGCCGGCGTCGGCAAGGGCACGCTCTTCCGAGCCTTCGGCGACCGCCCCGGACTGCTCCGCGCGCTGTACGAGACGCGGCTCGAACCGGTCAGGGAGGCCGTCGAATCCGGCCCACCGCCTCTGGGTCCCTCCACCCCGCCGCAGCAGCGCGTACTCGCCCTGCTCGACGCCGTCCTGTGCTTCAAGCTCGACAACCGCCGCCTCGCGCTGGCCCTGGAGGACAGCGGCAGCGGCAGCCCGTACCAGGCGGAGCACTACGAGCGCTGGCACGGGCTGCTCCGAACCGTACTGGAGCAGATCCCCGGTCTCACCGACAGCGACTTCACTGCCCACGTCCTGCTCGCCGCCACCAGAGCCGACCTCGTCGAGCACCTGGCCGGACGAGAAGGTGTGCCACGCGACACCATGCGGGCGCAACTGGCGAACTTCACCACCAGAGCCCTGGGCTCCAGCCCCCTCCAGGGGTCGACCGCGGAGAGCTGATCGTGGCCCGGACGACCCTGACGTATCGGCCTGCGGCAGCCGTCGACCGCGGACCGCCAGAGCTGCGGTCGATCCGCCCGGTGACCGTGGAACGGACGCGCTACGACGGCCGGACGGCCCCGCCGGGGAGGTGAGCGCGGTGTCGGCTGCCTCGGCGCGCACGGCCTCGACGAGCGGCGCGGGGGAGCCGTCCTTGAGGAGGAAGCCGCAGGCACCGCACCGCAGGGCCCGGTACACGTAGTCGTCCAGTCGAAGATGGTGGCGATGAGGCCCTTCCGACCGCCGACACCACGAGCCGTCCCGGGTGGGTCCTACTCCCCCACCCCGCCCTCACTCCTTCGTCCCGATCGCGTCGGCCGGAGCCACTCGCAGCATCAGGCGGGTGGGCAGCATCGTTCCCCCCAGCGCCAGGAGGGCCGTCGAGCCGACGATCGCCAGCCAGCCCAGGACCGGCACGGCCGGCCACGGACCGCCGGTCAGGGCCAACGCGACCAGAGCCAGTGGTGGCACCGACAGCAGGGTCCCCAGGACCACGCCGATGCCCACCACGATGAGGCCCTCGCGCCGCATCATCCCCATCAGCTGCGAACGGCTGGTCCCGGTCAGGCGCAGCAGGGCGAACTCCCGTCGCCGCGCCGCGGTGTTCATCGTCTGCGTGTTGACGACGGTGAGGCCGCTGTAGGCGATGATCAGGCCGACGACCACGTAGTTCACCCAGGCCGTCGCCCGCTGTTCGGCCACCTGGTCCTCGGCGGCGGGCTTCCGGCTCAGCGTGGTGCCCGGATACTCCCGGGCCAGCGCGGACAGTGCCCGTGTCGTCGCGGCGCTCCCGGACACCGAGCGGACCAGGACCGACTGGTCGACCCCTGCCGTGGTGTGGGACAGGAGCAGGTCGTGGTCGAAGGTGAGGTCGGCGAAACCCAGTCCGCGGCCGTAGATCGCGACGACCTGGCCGGAGAACGCGGTGCCGTCGCCGAGATACAGATGCGCACGGTCGCCGACGTCGAGGCCCAGCCATGACGCCGCCGTCGTGCTCAACGCGACGGTGTCCGGCGCCAATTCGCGCAGGACACCCTCGCGGAGGCCGAGGTCGACGGTCGACTTCAGCGCCTCGGGCTCGATTCCCTGGGCCGACAGCGACACGGTCTCCTGCGTGCCGAGCAGCGAACCCACGCCGACCGCCTTGGAGCGCACCAGGCCGGTCGCGGCGGCGACACCGGGCACCTCGGCGGCCCGTCGCGCCAGGTTCGGGGACACTCCGGCCGGGGCGGTGAGCACCCGGTCGGCCAGCGTGCCGGAGCGGATCTCGTCGGCGGACTCGCGCAGTTGGGTTGTCTGGGTGAAGACGACGGTCGCCGCGAAGGACACCGCCAGGATCAACGGCGTCACGGCGGCCGCCGTCCGGGCGGTCCGCGCCCGGGAGTTCACCGCGGCCATCCAGCCGGCGACACCGGTTCGGGCCGACAGCGGGGCGAGAAGCGCCGTACCGACCCGGGTCAGCAGCGGCCCCAGAACGGCGGCGGCGATCACGAGCACCAGGACGAGCGAGTTGGCCAGTCCGACGAGGGTGAGGAAGTCCGTGCGGTAACCGATGCCCAGGCCGAGCACGCAGACCGCCAGCGCGAGCAGGACACCGCCGGTCACCAGCCTCCCGCGCCCGAGGCGGGCGGGTTCGGCCGAGGCCTCGCGCAGCGCCTCGGTCGGGCGTACGCGTGCCGCGCCCCGGGCCGCGACGTAGGCCGCCGTCACCGCCGTCAGCACGGTGGCGCCCACAGCGGTGAGGAAGGGAAGCGGCCCGATGACCGGACGGAAGTCCGGCGGGACGATGCCACGCCCGGCGAACTGGCTGCTCAGCCAGTGGACGACACCGACACCGAGCGGACAGCCCAGCACGCCGGCGACCAAGCCGGTCACCACCGACTCGGCCGCGATCATGCGATGCAGCTGGCCGGGGGTGGCACCGACCGCCCGCAGCAGAGCCATCTCACCGCGACGGTGACGGATGGCCAGGGACGTGGTGGCGCACAGCACGAACACGGCCACGAGCAGGACGTTGCCGCCGATGGCGGTGGCGAGTTCCACCACGGTGGCCGCTCCCACCGCGATGTCGGTGAACTCGGCCTCGCCCCGGGCGTCGCCCGTGTACACGTCCGCGTCGTGTCCGTCCAGCACGTGCTTGAGCGCGGATTCCACTCGCCCGGACGACACACCGGGCGCGGTGAACACGCCGAAGGCGTCAACCGCCGTACCGGACCCGGGGGACAGCCTGTCGAGGGCCTGTCCGGAGGCGAACAGCACGGACTGCCGGGGCGTGCGTCCCCCGTCGAGGGCGACCAGCCCGGCCACCTCGAAGGTGAGGGGGGTCGAGTCGGCCATGAGCCGCACGCTGTCGCCGGTCCGCAGCCCCGCCCGGTGCGCGAGATCGGTGTCCACCACGACCTGACGGCCGCCCTGCGGGGCGTGTCCCTCGGTGAGGTGGAAGCCGCCCAGGACACGGCCGGCCCAGGTGTGCGCCTGGGGCTGCGCGCCGTTGCGGCCGGTCACCGTGCGGTCGGCGACCGGCAGACGCACCGTCACGCCGCGGTCGGATACCGCGGAGGCCACGCCCTCGACGGCGGCGATGTCCCGCGCCAGGGAGATGTCGAGCCGGGGCCGTTCGGGCAGTGGCTGGGAGCTGCGCTCGGTGGAGCCGTCGGCGGACTTCACGTCGAGGTCCACCGCCTGGCGGCCCGCCACGATCACGGGCGCCTTCTCGTACCGCTCGGGCGGCAGGGACGAGCGCAGCCCGGATTCGAGCAGTACCCCGCAGGCGCTGATCACGGCCGCTGCCAGCAGCAGGCCGGCGAACGTGGCGGCGAAGGCCCCGGCGCGGGTCCTCAGGGTGGCGAGGGCGATGCGCAGCATCAGCGTGTTCCCCGCAGTTCGGTCATGACGCTCTTGACGCGGTCGGCGGTCGGCGCGTCCATCCGGTGCGTCACGCGCCCGCCGGCGAGGAACAGCACCCGGTCGGTGTGCTGGGCGGCGGCGGGATCGTGGGTGACCATGACGACCGTCTGATGCAGGTCGTCCACGGCGTGGCGGAGCAGCGCGAGGATGTCCTCGGCGGTGTCCGGGTCGAGAGCGCCGGTCGGCTCGTCCGCGAAGATCACTTCGGGACGGGTGACGAGTGCCCGGGCGATGGCGACCCGCTGCTGCTGACCGCCGGAGAGTTCGGTGGGCCGGCGCCCGAGCAGCCCGGTGAGACCCACGGCGCTCGTGACACCGCGCACCGAGTCGTGGTCCGCGCTCTTCGCGGCCAGTCGCAGGGGCAGGGTGATGTTCTGCTCCACCGTGAGGGACGGCAGCAGGTTGAACGCCTGGAAGACGAACCCCACTCGGGTCCGACGGAACTCCGTGAGCTGCCTCTCGCCGAGTTCACCGAGATCCTGTGCGCCGAGCCGCACGCTGCCCGACGTCGGCCGGTCCAGCCCGGCGGCGCAGTGCAGAAACGTGCTCTTGCCCGAACCGGACGGGCCCATGACAGCGGTGAAGCCGCCGGCGGCGATGCCGATGCCGACCTGGTCCAGCGCGACGACCGCGGAGGCCCCCCGGCCGTAACTCTTGGTCACCTGCGTCAGTCGTACGGCATCGCGTGCCGAGTCGATTCCGATGGGGACGTCGGAGGGCGCCTTGCGGCTGCGCGCTGTGAACATGGTGAACCTCGCGTCGGTGACAAGTGGTACCTCCAGTCCACCCGCGTCCGGTCTCCCGCGGCTCCGTCGTCGCGTCGAACTGCGCGCTCCGTCCGGCGGACGAGGAACGCCGCCGCTTCCGCCGACCGGACGAGCGGGCAGCGCACTGAGCGGCATTCCCGGCGACGCCATCTCCTCCTCAAGGAGGGGGACCCGGGGAGGACCGCCGGCCGCGCAGGTCGACCGCGCGGAGGTCAGGGCGCGGCAGCGGTCCGTCTACCGTGGACGCATGAGATCGATGGGCTCCTTCGCCGGCCGCCAGGTGCCGGCCGCGGTGACGGACGCCGCCCTGGCGGTCCTGGCGGCGGCCGGGTGCCTGGCGCTGCCCGGAGCCGTTCCGCCCAGCGGCGCCATCGAACTGCGACCGCCCGACCAGTGGTGGCTCGCCCTGGTCCTGCTGGCCACGCTGCCGCTCGCCGTGCATCGCAAGACGCCGCTGGTGAGTCTGCTGGTGATGGCGACCGCGGCCGGAATGCTGCAGGGACTGTCCTACGTCCCCCGGCTGGCGGGTCCGGAGGGCACGTCGATCGGCCCGACCTACCTGGCGGTGGCGGCAGCCGTGTTCCTCACGGCGGTGCGCCGCGGTCCCCGGGTCACGACCTTCGTCGGCGCCGTTTTCATTCCGCTGAGCGCGCTGACGGAGGCGCTCCTCGCGCCCGCGGGGCACCGGACGGCCGCCCTGGTCACGGATGCCGTGCTCCTGCTGGCAGCCTGGTCCATGGGCCGCCTGAGCCGGGCCCGGGCCGCCGTCCGGGACGAGGCCATGCAACGCGCCGCGGCCCTGGAGCGTGAACAGGCCGCCAACGCGCGGGCGGCGGTGATGCAGGAGCGCGCTCGGATCGCCCGTGAACTGCACGACATCGTCGCCCACAACGTGAGCCTCATGGTCGTGCAGACCATCGCGGCGGACCGGATACAGGACCGCTCCCCCGAGAAGGCCCACGAACTGCACGCCGCTGTCGAGCAGACGGGCCGCGACACGGTCACCGAGTTGCGAGGACTGCTGGACGTGCTGCGCACCGACGAGGAGGCGGAGGGCGGGCCGTCCAAGGAGCCCCCGCAGCCGACCATCGAAGCGCTGCCCGCCCTGGTCGACGCCGTACGCGCCACCGGCCTGGACACCGACCTCCAGGTGACGGGCACGCCGGTCTCCGTGCCGGCCGGCTGTCACCTGACCGTGTACCGCGTGGTCCAGGAGGCGCTGACCAACACGGTGAAACACGCGGGAGCCACCCGTACCCGGGTGCGTCTGGTCTGGGAGGACAGCCCGGGACGCCTGCACGTCCGGGTCTGTGACGACGGCCCGGCCGACGCCCACACGCTCCCGACCGCCGCTACCGCCGACGGCAGCGGTCATGGTCTGCTGGGCATGCGCGAGCGCATCGGCGCGACGGGCGGCACCCTGCACACCGGCCCACGGCCCGGCGGCGGTTACTGCGTCCACGCCGTACTGCGTCTGCCCCCGTCCGACAGCACCCCACAGCACGGAGGAACTCCACAGCATGCGGCCCATCAGTGTTCTGCTGGCTGACGACCAGCCCATGATCCGGACGGGTTTCCGGTTCATCCTCGAGGCAGAGCCGGACATCGTGGTCGTGGGCGAGGCGGCCGACGGCCAGGAGGCACTCGAGGAGACCCGGCGGCTGTCACCGGACATCGTCCTCATGGACATCCGCATGCCGAGGATGGACGGGGTCGAGGCGACCCGGCTCATCGGTGAGGAGGGATCGCCCAGCCGGGTCATCATCCTCACCACGTTCGATCTCGACGCCCACGTCGTCGACGCGCTGAGGGCCGGGGCCAGCAGCTTCCTGGTCAAGGACGGACCCGCCGACTCCCTCATCGAGGCCATCCGCACGGTGGCGGCGGGCGACGCCGTCCTCGCTCCCCGGGTCACCCGCCGGCTCCTGGACCGGTTCGCCGGCATGCCGTCGGACACCGCGCCGACGGTGCCACCGCGCCTCGACAGACTGACGTCCCGCGAAGTGGATGTGCTCAGAGCGCTGGCCCGGGGGCTGTCGAACGCGGAGATCAGCCTCGACCTCGGCATCGGCGAGACGACGGTCAAGTCGCACGTCGCCCACATCCTGGGCAAGTTCCGTCTCCGCGACCGCGTCCAGGCGGTGATCCTGGCCTACGACTCGGGACTGGTGACACCGGCCGGGCGCACCAGCCCGGTTCCCCCGGAGCGGGACTGACCCGGCCGGCGGGACTGACCCGGCCGGCGGGGCGCCGGATCCGCTCTCGGTCGCCGGCGACGGCTGCCGCCGCGAGCTGACCGCTCCGGGAAGCGGACTGCCGGTGGAGCTGGGCCGTCCGCATGCGGCTCGACGGGCCGACGGTCGACGAACCCGCGGCCGCGCACCCTCTGTCGTCCGCTGCCCGGATGCCCCATGCTGTGGATCCGCGCACGGGTCAGCCCGCGGTCGGGTTCGGGACGCACGGCAACGGGTTCTCCATACTCCCTGCCAAAAGAGTGCAACCTTCCGGCCAATCCGACTGTCTCTCCTTATGCCGGACATTCACACGCTTGGGGGAACAAAATGACAAGAAGCAGGACAGTCTGGGTGACTGCGGCCCTCATGGCCACCACGCTGGGAGCGGCCGCGGTGCCGAGCATGGCCGCCGCAGCCCCCGCGACACAGGCAGCGACCGCCTGCCCCACCGGCTGGGGCAGCGGCAGCAAGACAAACGGAGCGAGCACCGGCAAACACGTCACGAACGCCAGGACCGGCCGCCACAACTGCTACGACCGGTTCGTCGTCGACGTCCCGGCCGCGTCCGCCGGCCGGCTCGGATACAGCGTGCGCTACGTCCGCCAGTTCATCCAGGACCCGAGCGGCCACCCCATCCCGGTCACCGGCGGCGCCATCCTGGAAGTGATCGTGAACGCGCCCGCCTACGACCTCGACTCCGGCACCCCCACCTACCCCGGGCGCGTGGGCAAGCGTCTGCCGGGCGTGGACCTCACCGGCTACCGCACCTTCCGCGACGCCAAGTACGGCGGCAGCTTCGAGGGCCAGTCGCAGTTCGGCCTCGGACTGCGCGCCAGGCTGCCCTTCCGGGTACTGCAGCGGGACGGCCACCTCGTCGTGGACGTGGCCCACACCTGGTGAGCCACCCACCGCCGCCACGTCCGACGGGCGAGCCCGACAGGGCATGCGGGACGTACGCGGCACCGTCACCCGAACCCGGTTCACCTCCCGGACCGCCGCACGCGTGGTCCGGGAAGGGGCGACGCCGCCGGACGAGCAGCGCGGCTCGACACGCGTCGTCGGCCCGGCCGGTCCGCGGCGGCAGCGGACACGGCGCGGCCCGCCGCGGACACGCCGGGCTCGGCGAAGGGGCCGTTCGGCCCGATGCGTCGCCCGTCATGATGGACCGAGCAGGGCTACCGGCTGTTCCTGCGAGCGCTCCCGAGGGGATTGCCGTCCGTGAAGATCCGGGTCGTGGTGGCCGACGACGAAGAACTGCTGCGCACGGGTTTCCGTCTGCTGATCGAGTCGTGGGACGACCTGGCTGTGGTGGGTGAGGCGGGCGACGGACGGCAGGCGGTGCACCTGGTCGGCCGCACCCGGCCGGACGTGGTGCTGATGGACGTCCGGATGCCCGGCATGGACGGCATCGAGGCCACCCGGCAGATCGTGGCCTCAGGGAGCGCGGCCCGGGTGCTGATGCTGACCACGTTCGACGAAGAGGAGCACGTGCTGGCGGCGCTGCGGGCGGGCGCCGGCGGTTTCCTGCTCAAGGAGATGGAGTCCGCCGACCTCGTGAAGGCGATCCGTGCCGTGGTGCGCGGGGACACCCTGTTGGCCCCGAGTCTGACCCGGCGCCTGCTGGAGCGGTATCTGCGCACCGCGCCGGACGGGCGCCCGACGGCGCCCGCGCTGACCGGCCTGTCCGCACGCGAGACCGAGGTGCTGACCCTGATGGGGCAGGCGCTGTCGAACGCGGAGATCGCTCGCCGGCTGTCCCTGGCGGAGGCCACGGTCAAGCGGCACGTGGCCGCGGTGCTGCGCAAGCTGGGGCTGCGGGACCGTGTCCAGGCGGTGGTCGCCGCCTACGATCACGGTCTCGTCCGGCCCCGCGGCGCCTGACCCTCCTTCCTGAGAAGGAGGCGGCGCGCGGGTGATCCTCGCGGCCCATTCCGAAGTGCGCCTCCAGGTCGATCACGGGCGGCCGGCGACGCCGTAGCGTCGCAAGCGTGACGGATCCCCTGCCTTACCGCATGTATCTGCTGGCCTACGACGAGGCGGCGCGCCGCCTGTACGACCGTTCCCGGACCGGCTTCCTCGTCCGCGTCGCCGCGCTCGTCGACCTCACCCTGCGCGGCCACCTGACCGAGCGCCAGGAGGCGGTGCGGGTGCTCGAACCCGGCCCGGCGGGTGATCCGGTCCTGGACGAGGTGCTGGACGAGGTCGCGGCGTCCGCGCACACCTGGAAGCGGCTGGCGCGGCGGCACAGGACCGAAACGCTGCGAACCGTGGAGGGCGGGCTCGTGGCACGCGGACAACTGACCGTCGGAACGGGCCGGATCCCGGTCGTCTCCGGACGGCGTACGACCGTGCTGGTCCCGGGCGCCGTACGGGAGCTGCAGACGCACGTGAACGCGCTCGTGCGCGCCTCCGCTTCGGCCCATGAGGTCGCCGCGGAAGACGCCGCCCTGGTGGCGCTGGCCGCGGCCGGCCGGATCGACTCGGTGATGTCCGGACAGGACCGGCGCCGCTACCGTGCGCGCGTCGACGCCCTGACCGGCCGGCTCGGTGAACTCGCGCCGGGTCTGGAGACGACGGTGCGCGGCCTGAACACCACCATGATCGCCGCGAGAGGCGGTATGGGCGGCAGCTGACCGCCCCGCGCGAACACCCGCCCCGAGCAGGAAGGCGTACGCCGATGAAATCAGGTCGAGCAGGGCGACGGACGGCGGCACTCGTGTGCGCCTTACTGGCCGTCGCGGCGGTACCCTCCCAGGCGGCCACACGGGATGTCGGGCTGGCCGCCACGCCCCTCGTACACACCCGGGCCGGCGCCGTGCGCGGCACCGCCGGAGCGGGCTATCGCACCTTCGACGGCATCCCGTATGCCGCACCCCCGGTCGGCTCGCTGCGCTGGACGCCCCCGCACCCCGTCCCGCCATGGAGGGGCGTACGTGACGCCACCCGGCCCGCGAGTCCCTGCCCGCAGCCGGCCGGCGAGGTGCCCGGTGGCAGCACCACCGAGGACTGCCTCTACCTGAACGTGACCGCACCCGACACGACCCGTCCCCACCACCCCGAACCCGTGGTCGTGTGGGTGCACGGCGGCGGCTTCACCTCCGGCACCGGCAGCTCCTACGACGCCCACCGCCTCGCCACCCGCGGCGATGTCGTCGTGGTCACCCTCAACTACCGTCTCGGCGCCCTCGGTTTCCTCGCTCACAGCGGTCTGCCGGGCTCGGGCACCTTCGGACTCGCCGACCAGCAGGCGGCGTTGCGCTGGGTGCGGGCGAACATCGGCGCGTTCGGCGGCGACCGGCACAACGTCACCCTGGCCGGCGAGTCCGCCGGCGGCTTCAGCGTCTGCGCCCAACTCGCGTCCCCCGGCGCCACCGGCCTCTTCGACCGCGCCATCATCGAGAGCGGACCCTGCACCGGCCGCGAGGACCGCCCCTTCGCCCCGTCCGCCGTCTCCCTCAAGCAGGCGGACGTCGCCGGGCAGACGCTGGTCAAGGCGACGGGCTGCGGCACAGGTCGGCACGTCATGGCCTGCATGCGACGCGTGAGCACCTCCCGGCTGCTGGCCGTCCAGGACGCCTCCCAGCAGCCGGCGTACGGCACCGGACTCCTGCCCCGCGACCCGCGGACCGCACTGGCCCGGGGAGCCTTCCACCACGTGCCTGTCCTCATCGGCTCCAACCACGACGAGGGCAACGGCTGGGCTGCCGCCATCATTCAGGCCGGGGTTCGTGTCACGCCCGCCAACTGGGTCGAGACCGTCGCCGACTTCATCCCCGACCCGGCGACGGCTCCCGCCGTCGCCCGCACCTACCCGGTCACGGAAACCGACGGCGGACCGGTCCTCGGCGCGGTCATCGGAGACTCCAACTACACCTGCCCCACCGTGCAAGCCGGCACGCTCCTGGCGGCCCACGCCCCGGTGTGGCGCTACGAGTTCGCCGACGAACACGCCCCGCCGCTCTCCCCCGCCCCGACGCCGTTCCCACTGGGCGCCCCGCATGCGAGCGAGTTGACCTACCTCTTCGACCTCGGTGGCCGCCCCCGCACGATGACCCCCGCCCAACACCGCCTCGCCGACACCATGATCGCCTACTGGAGCGGTTTCGCCCGCACAGGCAACCCGAACACCCCGGACACACCCCAGTGGCCCACCGTCTCCGCCCAACGCCTCGCTCCCGACGACACCGGCCCCACGGACATCACCACGGCCCACCACTGCACGCTGTGGAACAGGTTGCCCTGAGCGCAGGCGCTCCCCGACCGACGATTCCGGGCAGCGAACGTCCGACGGCTCCGCCGGGTGGGGCACCGGTGTACCGGTGTCCGTGGCGGAGCCGTCGGGCGGGCCTTACGGCCGGGTGGGGAGCGGTCGGAGTTCCGGGCCCTCCCCGCTGTCAGGAGCGGCGGCGGCGGCCGGCCGTGTACATCGTTGCGGCTCCGATGGCGACGACCACGGCGGCCGCACCGGCGATCAACCCGACCGGCGCGCTCGAACCCGTCTCCGCGAGCGGCGGCTTGCTCTCACTGGGCGAGGGCGCCGGAGTCGTGGGCGGGGTGGACTCCTTGGGCGGCACGTCCGAGTCCGTGGGCGGGGTGGTGGATGTGCTGGGGCTCGTGGGAGGGGTCGACTGCTCGGCGGGCGGTTCGCTGCTCGCGGGAGCCGTCGGCGTCGAGGGGGTGGCGGGGGTCGACTCCGAGGGAGTCGTTCCGGGCGTGCTCGGCTGAGCAGGAGTGCAGGCCTTCTCCCCACCGTTCCACGCCGCTATGAGGTGGAACGGCGTGACGATGTTGCCCGGCTGATAGGGAGCGGGACCGTGGCCCTCGCCCGTCCCGCCGTCGTAGGTGACGTCCTCGCCGTACAGGTCGATCTGGCCGTAGCAGTCAGGTGTCTTGACCGCCAGCTTCTGCCAGGTGCGCTTCTCGTCGCCCGCACCGGCGACGTCGGCGGCGGTGAGGTACACGGTGGTCTTGTCGGTCAGGGTCTGGTGGCCCGAGGTGTACCAGTTGGGACCCTCGGTGGTGTATTCGGCCAGCGAGACGGGGTACTTGCAGCTGTCGCCGACGCTCTGCCCGGGGGCCAGCCGTACCTCGACGGTTCCGGGCATGGTGTCCCAGCTGTGGAATCCGCCCTGCGAGGTCCAGTCGGCGCCCACGGTCTTGCCGTCGGCGTCGACGATGCGGTACTGGACCGTCGCTGATTCGCATCCCCCGCCCTCGGTGGCGTGAGCGGCGCCCGCGGTGAGCACGGGCACGGCGGCGGCGAAAGCCGATGCGGTGAATACCGCAGCGATTCTTGATTGGCGCATACGCGACAAAGTGAACCTCTGATGAATCGAAGTGTGGGAGGTGGTGTTGACGAGCGGCGGGGGTATCCAAAACGACCAGAAGAGCCGCATACCACCCACGGCACCACTCGCGTCACTTCGCTCACTCTGGATAAAGCGAAGCAGGGCGAATTCTGGCCGCTCTTCACAGCTTCCGTCAATTCTTCACACACTCAACATAGCCGCGTGAAGCGGGAGTTCACACAGGGCTGCCAAGTCGCTACGTTCCCGTAACAGCGCGAAGCGCGACCCCTCCTTCAGGGTGTCCCGACCGCCACCGGCATCTCCAAGCGGCTGCAACCTGGTTGAAGGGGTCTCGACCGCATACCGGTCCAACTGCGCGTTTCGTCAGCGACCTCGCCTCGCCCCGAGGTGACGATCACGGTCCGTTGCTCTAAGCTGCGGCTTGCACCTCCCGGGGGGCGGCTGGCCGAATATCGACCAGCACCGTGACACGTGCGCATCACCCACGCCATCTCCACTCGTGCTTCAGCATGCCGTCAGGCGTTCACGCCTGCACGCGCCTGCCGCCCGAGGCTGCCCGAAAGGGTCCGGATCGGCGCGTTTCCCCGGATCCTTGAGCCATCGGAAGGCAGAACGTCATGTCGGAACGGCAGTACCTCGGTCAGGGCAACACCACGTCCTGGGAGAAGTTCTGGTACATCCTGGGTTGCATCTACTTCGGTGCCGCCTACCTCCAGAAGGTGCCGGTGAAGAAGGCCCTGAGCGAGTACGGGCTGGTCGAGATGACCGGAGCTGAGAAGTTCTGGTACGTCGTCCTGTGCATCTTCTTCGGTGCCGGCTACTTCGGGAAGGTCACCATCAAGAAGGCCCTGTCCGAGGTTCGAAACGGCGGCGGGGTCCCCACGGTCTGACGACACCCGGGGACGGCACGGGCCGCCGGACCGCATCGCGAGGAGCGATCCGGGCCGGCGGCCCGCCGTCCGTGACGTGGGTCCCTCGCCTCAACGTCAGCGCGCGGCCTCGTCGCGGCGGCAGTACAGGAAAAGGTGAGGTTCGGGGTCGGCGCCGGGGTGGTCCGGGCTGAAGACGGTACTGTGCCGCGCCGTCAGGGTCAGCCCCGCCGCCTGCACCATGGCGACGACGTCCTCCTCTGCGAAGCTCGTCGCGCGGACCGGTTGGCCCATGAAGACGAATTCGATGTCCTCCACGTCGGCCGGCACCGTGGCCAGCACCAGATGGCCGCCCGGCCGCAGGGCCAGGGCCAGTCGCCGCGTCAGAGCCGACTGTTCCGAGCGGGTCATCTGCAGCAACGAGAAGAACACGCACACACCGTCGAACGACTCCGCTTCGAGGGGAAGTTCCCGGATGTCTCCGCAACGGAACTCGGCCTCGGGGACCTGGCGGGTGGCGAGTTCGACCATGACCGGAGAGACGTCGACGCCCAGCACCGAGTGCCCTGCCGCGACGAGTGCGGCCGCGGTGGGCCGCCCGGTGCCGCTGCCCACGTCAAGCGTCCGCGCCGCGGGCGGCAGCCGCTCGATCAGCCACTCCAGCGCGGACAGGTGTGCCGGCGCACCTGCGAACGCCTTCTCGTAGTCGGGGCCCAGCACGTCGAACAGCACGGCAGCGGGTGGCCGTTGGTCATCGTGCCTCACGTCGGTATCCCTTCGCTCGCCGACCCGCATCGTCGCATTCGCCGGACGGGGCCCACAACGGCGCGCGACCGCGTGTCCCGACGGACCGGGCAGGGGGATGGGAACCCGTACGTATCGTGGGCCAACGGGATGGCCGTCCGCCGCGTTGAGCCGTCCGGCTCCCTCAGGGCCGGAGCGCGTCGGATCCTCCACCGATCCCCAGCAACGTGGACGTGGACACCTATCACCGCTGGGTCGGGCCGCCCCTCCGCAGGCCGTGACACAGCGGACGCCGCCCGTCCGCCGGGCGGCGTCCGTTCCGTGACGCGATCCGGGATCAGGCCGGCTGCCAGCCGAGGATCGACGTGTACGCCGACTCGATGCCGCCCGCTGCGATGACGGTCGACGGGATCTGGTCCGGGTCCGTGATGTCGTGGTTGTTCCGGATCACGACTCCCTTCTGGTCGTAGTCGGACGGACCGGCGGGCCAGTAGTCGCCCTCGATGTCCGTCGGGTCGTAGGTCCCGTCGTTCAGCGTGTAGTTCGTGTGCTTGCTGCCCCACGGCGAGACGTTGATGTTCCACACCGCGTTGCCGAGGATGGACACGTAGGTGGCGCCGTTGTCGGTGTACAGGACGTGGCCGCCGGAGGTGTTGAGCTGGTCGTGGACCACGTTTCCGGTGACGTGTTCACCGGTCGCCATGGACGTGCCGGTGATTCCGTTGGTGTAGACGGCGCCGCCGTCACCGAGCAGCGACATGTGGTCGTAGATCAGGTTGTACGAGATGGTGTTGTGGTTGGAGTAGTTCGGCTGCGCGGGGAGCTTCACCTTGTCGGGCCAGCCGCCCCAGCCGATGGAGATCGCCGTGTACGGCACGTGGTCGATCTGGTTGTGGGTGATGGTCGACGTCTCGATGTACCCGGCGTCGATCGCGACCCCGCCGTGGTATTCGGCGGCGATGTCGTAGAAGTGGCTGTCCTTCACGATAATGCCGCTGGTGTGCTGCGCCGAACTGCTGGGCTGCGGGAGGTCGACACCGCCGAGGTCGAGACCGTTGCCGGAGACATCGGTGAACACGCACGCGGTGACCGTGCCGCCCTGCGAACCGTCGCCCAGGTCGAGCCCGGCCGCCCCGAGGTGGACGAAGTAGTCGTGGTCGAAGTGGATGTTCTTGTCGTACGTGAAGCGGACCGCGGCGGGCATCTTCGTCCAGTTGCCGTACGGGCACGTGCCTCCCGACACGAAGTCGCACAGTCCCTGGGTGGCGTAACCGCTGGTGCCGGTGATCTGGTAGGTGGCCTGGATCTCGGAGAAGCCCGTGCCGGTGTTGGACGTCGTGTAGGCGGCGTAACTGAACTGGATGCCCTGGAAGCCGATGTGGGTCGGTTCGTCGGACGCCTTGCCGGAACTGGCCACCAGGGTGCCCAGGGACGGCGCCTCGACGTCCGCGGTGGTCAGGTCCTCTCCGGAGCGCGGCATGTAGTAGAACCGGTGCTGACTCTTGTCCAGGTAGAACTCGCCCGTTTTGTCGAGCAGTTCGTAGGCGTTCTCCACCGCTGTCGGGGCCTCGGTGATTGACTTGCGGCCGACCAGGTTCACGGTGCGGCCGGAGTCGTCGGTGCGCATGACGCGCTGGGTGGAGTTGTTCCAGCAGGGCTGGGCCATGGTGATGGCGGTGCCGGTGACGGAGGCGACCGGGCAGCGCGGCTCGGTCCACGCCCCGAGGCCGCCCCGGTAGACGAACTCGATCGCGGACGGGTTGCGCCACCCGGCCATGGGGTCACCGGGCGCGGTCGTGTAGCCCGTCGCCGTCTGGGTGACGGACACCGGGAGCGCGCCGGTCGCGCGCTGGGCCCGCTTGCCGTTGACGTACAACTGCCGGGTGTCCAGGCCGGTCGGGGCAGCGGCGGACCAGATCCCGCCGCTGCCCTTGGTCCATCCGCTGACCCGGACCCCGCCGCTGACCACCGGAGACTGTCCTGACGCCGCCTTCCACCAGACGGTTCCCGCGGATCCGCCGCCGGAGTCCGCGGCGGTGAAGGTCAGGGTCTTGGTGAGCCGGTAGACACCACCCGCCAGGGTCACGGTGACCGGGCCTGAGGTCGACTTGTCGATGGCCCGGACCGCGGTCTGCGCCTTGGTGAGCGTCCGGAACGGCTCGGCGGCGCTGGTGCCCGCGTTGCTGTCGCTGCCGGTGGGCGAGACGAAGTAGGTGACGGCGGTGGCCGCGTGCGCCTGTCCGGTCAGTCCCCAGGCAGGCAGGAGCACGCAGACGAGCGCCGCGATCACCCGCCAAGGTCCGATGACTAATCGCATCGATGCGGCGCCTCTCATAGCCACTTCCTCTGACGTGTTGGAAACATGCAGGGAAAGTAGGGGTAAGCGCGCGCAGGGTCAACACTCTCGGCGTAGATACATCGGATCAATCCTCCGGCTCCGCCTGCCTGACCGAGGACCAGGTCCTTCCCGGACGGCGCTCAGCCGGGGAGCTGCTGCAAGGTCCAGCCGTTGCCGTCCGGGTCGGTGAAGGCCGCGTAGGAGACAGTCGGTTTGCCCGGCGCGCTCATGTCCACCACCTCGGCGACCTCGACTCCGCGCCCGACCAACTCGGCCCGTGCGGCGCGGATGTCGTCGACGACGAGGTGCAGGCCCTGGACCGAGCCGGGAGGCGTGCCGACGATGCCGACGCCGATGGCGACCGAGCAGGACGACCCCGGCGGCGTCAGTTGCACGACGCGGAAGGATTCGTTCGGACTGAAGTCGAGGTCGACGTTGAAGCCGAGGCGGTCGGCGTAGAAATCCTTGGCACGGTCGACGTCGGCGACCGGGAGCGGGATCAGTTCGAGGCGGTAGTCCATGGCGGCGGTTCCCTTCGCAAGGATGGACGGTCAGTCTTCACCGAGACGTCGAGTGCAACGGGCTGCGAATCGGCAGCTGAGGCAGACGCTTCTCGGGACACCGTGAAGTTTCCTTGATCGGCGGGCCGGACCGCCACCAGCCCCTGGCGCCCAGTCGATGAGCCTGACGCCGCATGGTCGGCGAAGCCGTGAGACGGCACGGATGAGGCCACAGGTCGGCCTGAGGCATGCGGGCGGGCGCCGGCGTCTTTGCGTGCACTCATCCGTTTCCTGAGCAGGTCCCTCGCACGGTGTCCGCGTCGGCGGGACGGTGCGGCCCCCGCGGATCGCCCCGCGATTCTGCGCCTGCTCGGTCCGGACCCTGGGGCCGGGACGCCGTACGCATCGAGCACACGCGGGCGCTCCCGCTGCGGTGACACGCCCCTCGACCCCTCCCCGCCCCGCCCGGCCGGAGTGGAACGGCCGGGCGGGTCAGGCGGGTTGGGCCGGCTGCGCCCGGGAGGGCCGCCCGGGGCGGACCGGGAGCGGCGACCGGCTCTCAGGCGTTGGCGTGACCGCGCCAGCCCATCCTCCGCGGAGCGGCGTGGTGCACGGGCGCGCCCGTACGGGCAGCCTGCCGGCGCCACAACCACACTGATGTCACGGTCAGAAGACTGATGAAGACGGTCAGGAGGATCGCCGACACCCACATGGGCCGGCTTCCCGGGTTGTCCCATCCCGTCAACGCGGCAGATGCCGCCCACAGGACGGCGCCGCCCGCGTAGAAGGTGCGGATCCGGCGCAGTTGCCGCAGTGCCCGTACGGACTCGATGTGATCAGTTTCCCGTGCCATGGGACGCGCGTACCCCGAATAAGCGCGCACGATCAGCCTCGCGGCAAGTCGCTGCAACGTTGAGCGGCGGCCTCGGCGCGGCGGGGTGGCGGGCCTGAGCTCAGCACCACCAGCCCACCGCAGGTCACGGCCACTCACACCACGACACGTACGGGGTGTTCGAGACCGACGGCGGCGCTGTCCGCCGCCACCACTTCGTCGACCGGCTCCTGTCCCTGCTGGCAGGCTTCGCGGACGTCGAGACACGGCATATCGCTGTGACCACCATGAACGGACGTGAAGTGGCGGGCATCCAGATCCCGGCTCGCAGCCAGATCGGGTGACACCAGGGTATCTGCCGGCCGGCACACCCCGGCCCCCGACGCGTGGCGCCGGGGGCCGGGTCGAACTGCGGGCCGGAGGCTACCGCTGCGTCGTCTCGCCGCCCTGGTAGGTGCGGCGCGCCGCGTCGGCAGCCTTGTCGGTCTGAGCGTCGTACTTGTCGCCCGTACGCTCGTCGACCATGCGCTCAGCGCCCTCGACGCCCTTGTCGGCCTGGTCCGGGTGGCCCTTCGCCATCTCCTTGGCCTTGTTCGCCATGTCGCCCAGCTTGCCCATGGGTACCTCCTGAGAGCTTGTGTGCGTCGTGCGAAACGCGAGTACCCGCATCGGGTGATCTCTCACCTCTGCCTTTCCCAGCCACCGGTCGCGTGAGGTGCCGCGCATTGCGCGACAGTCCGCCGCGCCCGAACGCGGGAAGGTGAAGCCCGCGACCTTTCCCGCCGTCTGGCTGCCCGCGCTCCGCGGCCCTGCGCTCGCGTGAACCCGTGGCTGCGCTCCACTTTCGCCACGTTCAGCGTGTAGTTCCGGTACCACTCGGCTCGCCCCCGCTTCTGCGCCGCGCGGTGCTCGGCGCAGAAGCACCGCCACTCCGTATGGGCGTCGGCATCGCGGAAGTGGCCGACGGTGATGGACAGCCGGCCAGGAGTCTGCGGGGCGGGCCGTGATCATCCGGGGCCGGATCGTCTGCCCCGACCTCGGCGACCGCAGCTACCTCGGGCCCGCACACCCTCCCCGGTGTCGTTCAGTCGCCGTCATCCGTTCGGCGCCTGCCGCACCGGGGCCGGCCGGCGTGAGAGGAGGATGGGTGCATGCATGCCATCACCGACTGGCTCAGCGGGCTGTCCGGACCGGTGGTCTACGCCGTCGTGGCCGCTCTGGTCTTCGCTGAGGACGCCCTGTTCTTCGGCTTCGTGCTGCCCGGCGAGACGGCCGTGGTCCTGGGCGGCGTCCTGGCCAGTCAGGGCAAGGTGTCGGTGTGGTGGCTCGCCCTCGTCGTCGTCCTCGCCGCGATCGCCGGCGACAGCGTCGGCTACGAGGTCGGCCGCCGGCTGGGCCCGCGCATCCTCGGCACCCGTGCCCTGAGCCGCCATGCCGACCGTGTCGCGAAGGCGCGGGAGATGATCCGCCGCCGTGGTCCCGTGGCGGTCTTCTTCGGCCGCTTCATCGCGTTCTTCCGCGCGATGATGCCCGCCCTGGCCGGCGTCTCCCGGATGCCCTACCGCCGTTTCCTCTTCTACAACGCCCTCGGCGGCCTGGCCTGGGGCGTCGGTTTCACTCTGCTCGGCTACTTCGCGGGGACCGCCTACACGCGCGTCGAGGGCTTGGCCGGCCGGGGCATCGCCGTGGTGCTGGCGCTCGCCGCCGTGACCGTGGCCGTCGTATGGCACCTTCGCCGACGCCGCACCGCCGACGCTCCCGCAGGCGGTCAGGAGAGCACCGAGGACGAACGCTGATCGCGCTCTCACCGCCCACGCCCCAGCCGTTGCGGAAGCGTCGAGCCGCCCGGGTCACCGCAGGTTCGCGATGATGTCGGCGACGGTCCGGGGCTGCGACAGGAACGGGTGGTGGCCCGCTCCCACCTCGACGACCTTGTCCGCGCGGCGGGCGAATTCCCGTTGCGCCGCCGCCGGGGTGCCCCGGTCCTCGGCGCACACCACATACGTCGTGGGCAGGTCGTGCCACGCCGCCGCCCGCACGGGCTGCCAGGTCACGGCCAGTGTCTGCCGGACCAGACGGGCCGCCGCGTCGCGGACGATGTCCGGCGGGCAGTCCTGGGCGAAGGTCTCGGCGAACAGTTCGGGCCGGGCGCCGAACGTGCCCCCGTCGGGGTCGAAGTCGAGGAAGGGAGGCGGCGCGTCGGCGCCGAACGTCGACAGCGATTCGCCGGGCTCGGGCAGGTAGCTGGACACCAGCACCACGTGCCGCACCGTCCCGACGCCGACCACCGCCTCGGCGGCGACCACGCCGCCGTAGCTGTGCGCGACGACCACGGTCGGCTCGTCCCGCTCGGTCAGGACAGCGCGCACCGCGTCGACGTCGTCGGGCAGCCCGGGGCCCCGTGGTCCGGCCGGCCGGTCGCCCTCACCGCAGCTCGGCAGCGCGGGGGCGACGCTGCTGATGCCGTGCTCCCGCAGGGCCGCGGCGGCCCGGTGCCACCACCACGATCCGTCGCGAACGCACGCCCCGTGCACAAAGACGACACGCATCTCTTCCTCCTTGGTTCGCCGCCCCGACCACTTGGATCAACGGTAGACGTACCGCTGGTTACGTGAAAAAGTACGGCGATGGGACGGCACAGACAGCCCGAGATCCGGGACCGGATTCTCGACGCCTGCGTGGATCACGCGCTCGCGCACGGCCTGCCCGACCGCCTCGAGCCGCTCGCGTCGGCGTCAGGCACCTCCACCCGGATGCTGATCTACCACTTCGGCACCCGGGACGCGCTGCTCCGGGAAACACTGGGACGAGCCCGGCGGCGTCAACGCGACTTCTTCGGCGAACTGGTGTCCCCCCGTTCGGACGAGCCCTATCCGCGTACGCTGCGACAGGCCTGGCAGGTCATGACCGGGCCCGCCGGCCGCCCTTACCTCAGCATGTTCGGCAGGCTCCGCGAGAAGGACGAGCAACAGCTGTGGCCGGACTTCCGGCGCGAGGCCACCACGGACTGGCTGCAACCCCTCGAGGACGGTATGCGCAGCGTCGGCCGTCCCGAACTCGGCACCCTCGTACTCGCGGTCGTCCGCGGTCTGATCATGGACATCGAGGCCACAGGCGATGTGTCACGGGCCGATCAGGCTTTCGACCACTTTCTGGCGGCGCTCGCTTCCGTCATCGCCGAGCCCGGCCGTGTCGATGCGGCGGAGTCCGCCGCGGTGACGCCGGTGACGCCGGTGACGCCGGTGACGCGAGAGGCAACCGACGCGTCCGTCTGACCGTGTCCCCTTGGGTCCGCGCAGTCGATGCCGGGCCCAGCCGTGGCCGGGTCGGGGCTCGCACTCGGCGCGTCGGTGCGCGGGCGGCCGTACATGCGGCAGCGATCGCCTCCGCGAGTACGCACACGGTGCATCCGTATGGGCCGCAGCACCGGTAAGACCTGTAGGGGGCAGTCCACCACGCCTGCTCCACCGTCCTCGACAGCATGAAGGAGAGCGGCTCCTTGTCCTGGGATGTGAGCGATCACGATGAAGGAGGGGCGGTGACCCAAGCGCTGTCGATCACCAGGTCCACCACGGGCAACGGCGTCACCGTGGTGCGCGTGAAAGGTGACATCGACTTCGCCAACGGCGCATCTCTTCGCGAAGCCCTGGAGGTATGCGAGAACGCTGCGGCGCCGCGCATCGTGGTCGATCTGAGCGAGGTGCCCTTCCTGGACTCCGCCGGCGTCAACATCGTCATCGAAACGCAGAGGGCGGTCGAGGAGGCCCACGGCTGGCTGCGGCTGGCCGCTCCGCAGCCGGCCGTTGCGCGGGTGCTGACCATCGTGAGTATCGACCAGGTCATTGGCTGCTACTCCACTCTGGAAAAGGCGTTGGTCAACTGACGGGCCCGGGGCGTCGGTCGGAGACGGGGCCCGAGCGGTCCGCGCCAGGGGCGGCTTCGGGCTCCTGGCGCTGCAAACGTGTGCCCGGCATGGACGGACTGACCGCGACCCGGTTCATTACCGCACGGGAGAACCCGCCGAAGGTCCTGGTACTGACCACCTTGGACCTCGACTCATACGTGTACGAGGCGCTGCGCGCCGGCTCGTCCGGCTTCCTGCTCAAGGACGCCCAGCCGGAGGACCTGCTGGCGGCCGTCCGGTGGGTCGCGGCGGGCGACGGCATCCTCGCCCCGGCTGTCACCCGTCGCCTCATCGACACCTTCGCCGGGGGCGCTCCACCGCCGCCCGCGGTCACCGGCGCCCCGGCCCAACTGACCCCGCGGCAACGGGACGTGCTGCTGCACATCGCCTCCGGTCTCACCAAAGCCGACATCGCCGTCCACCTCGGCGTGACCACCGGCACGGTGAAAACCCACGTCAACGCACTGCTCGGCAAACTCGGGCTGCGCGACCGGGTCCAGGCGACGATCCTGGCGTACGAGAGCGGACTGATCCGGCCGGGTGGAGCTCCACCCCGGTAACTCTCGTACTCAGGACCTGTGTTCGGGTAGCGGGTGAGTAGTCGTACTCATGCCCGCGGGATGCCCCGCACCCCACCATGGACACAGCAAGCAGCGGGAAGCGCGGACCCGGCTTCCCACTCACTCCGACTTTGATCCGTCCCTGGGGGATTCACATGTCCGCACGTCTGGTGCTCTCCTCGCTCGCCGGTGTCGCCGTTCTCGGCGGCGCCGCCCTCGCCACCGTCACCCTCGTCGGCACCGCCGACGCCGCCGCCACCCACCCCACCATCGACAAGGCCACCGCCACCTCACTCGTACTCGCCGACAGCGGAACCAAGACCTTCACCTTCACAGCGACCGTCACCGACAACTCCGGTATCAGAAGCGTCAAGGTCCTCCCCTGGCCCGCGAGTTCCAAGCTCAACCCCAAGGCCGCCGAGATGAAGCACGTCGAGAGCGCCACCTGCAAGGCGACCTCAACCCGCACGTCCGTCTGCACCTACACCACACCGGTCAACAAGGACGCGGCCGTCTCACCCACCGGCACCTGGAACACGGCCGTCCTGGTCACCGCCAAGGACGGCGACACCACCTACGACGCCAAAGCAACCACCTTCACCGTCACCCGCACCAACCACTGAGCAGACGTTCCGGTCGCCTGTCAGCACCGCCGGTCACGCGGGTGGCCGTCTTGTGGGCGCAACTGCGGGCTACGGCCCAGCGGTTGCGGCGTCCGACGGGGGCGGAAGCGTCCGTCCCAAGCGGCCGAGCGGGGACAGAGCCATCACCGTCGGGGAGAGCACCATGCCCGCGGCCGTCACCAGCAGGCTGGTCCGCAGCCCGCACCCCTCCGCGAGGTAACCGCCCAGTAGCGAGCCCAGTGGGCTGAGCCCCATGCCGGCGAAGGTGATCGTCGCGGCCGCGCGGCCCTGCATCCCGGCCGGAGTGACGGCCTGCCGGACGGCCATCACCGTGACGTTCACCAGCTGGCCCCCAGCACCGAACACGAAGTTGATCGCCAGCAACGCGGGAACGGTCACCGCGGAGGAGCCGTGCACCGCCGGCACGCACAGGAACAGCCCGTCGCCGAGTGCCGCCGCGGACACGAGCACGACGCCGTAGCCGAAGCGGCGCGGCAGACGGGCGGCCAACACCGAGCCCAGCAGTGCGCCAGGTCCCGTCGCGGCGAGCGCCAGCCCGACGGCGGCGCCCGACAGGTGCAGTTCCCGCGGCAGGAAGAGCAGATAGACGGTCATCATCGCCGCGAAGCAGAACTGGAAGGCGGCCGAGGCGAGGCACACGGTCCCCAGCAAGGGATCGCTCACGACGCAACGGAAGCCCTGGTGGATACGCCGCCGGAGCGAGAGCGGACGCTGAGTGCTGAGCGGAACCGATTCGATCCGACGGATCGGTCGGACGGACAGGAAGGACAGCGCGAAAAACAACGCGCTGGAAGCGGCGGCGATGGGCGCTGAGCACAGCGACACCAACGCGCCGCCAAGAGCGGGACCGCCGATCTGCGCGGCGGACCGGCTGCCCTCCAGCGCGCTGTTGCCCCGCGTCAACTGATCTCGTCCTACCAACCGTACGAGAGACGCCTGGTAGGCCACATCGAAGAACACGGACAGAGTTCCGACGAAAAAGGCGACCACGAACAGCGTCGGCATGCCGAGCCGACCGAGCAGGCCGGCTACGGCAGCCGCGCCCAGCGCGAGGGTCCGTCCGATGTCCGTCACCACCATCACGGTGCTGGTCCGCCACCTGTCGACCCACGCGCCGGCAAGGAGGGAGAGCAGCAGGATCGGCGTCTGCCCGACCGCGCGGAGCACGCCCAGCTGGCCGGCACCGGCGTCGAGCGTCAGGACGGCCCACAGCGGCACAATCACCAGACTCGCCTGTTCGCCGAGCTGGGAGGCCGTCTGCCCCACCCAGAGCCTCAGGAAGCCGCTGTCCCACCACAGACGTGACGGAACGGGCCGAGCGGAATCGGATACATCGGAGGAAGCAGGCGGCACGAGGATCCCTGGATCGCCGACAACGAAGCCCGTCGCCCGGCGCACAAGGGGTGCGGGGGCGACTCAGGCGGGAGAAGGCTCGCTGTGCCGCAGCGTCAGGAGCAGCACGCGATGACGGGCCGATCACGGCCTACGACGTCAAAGCGCGCTCGGAAGACCGACCATGTCTCAGCTCCTCGCGGGTCCACTCGCTGCACCCGGACAGTAGCCGCCGTCCACTCGGCGCGAAAGCGATTTTCACCCGCAAGGGATAGCCAGGCCCTGGCTCCGGGCTGTCGCGACAGGGGTGCATGGTGCCGCACCCCGGCGTCTTCCGACCGCCGCGGGCATGCGAAGGCCGGGAGCGCATCGCGAGCTGGGCCTGCGTCCCAGCCGGAGAGGGGCAGGCGTCCCGGGCCAGGAGAGGTCCGGGGCGCCGCACAGGTCCTCGGGAAGCCGGTTTACTGGACGAGTTCCCAGTCCTGGGAGCCGTCCGTGGCCGCGGTCTGCAGGGTCAGCTGCGCGCCGGCGGTCGCTCCGGTGAGGTACAGGCTGGTGTTCTTGACGGACTGGAGCCTGTAGAAGCCGTCGCCGGTCTTGACGAGGTTCCAGCTGCCGGTGGCGCTGTTGTCGACCCACTGGCCGATCTTCTGGCCGGCGGTCGCGTTACCCGTCCAGATGGCCGCCGCGCGGCCGCCCGCCTTGTTCAGCAGGCTGACGCCGCCTTGCGGTTCGGTCAGCACGTGCCAGTACTGGGTGTCGGGGTTCGCCGCGGCGCCGGGTGCCTCCAGGACCACGTCGGGTACGTCGGCGTTGCCGAGGTCGGCGTCGTTGGTCTTGTTCCCGGTGCCGATCACCTGGTCGGTCCTGCGGTTCACCAGCTGGTAGTAGGCGCCTTTCGACCGGCCGATGTCGAGGTCGGCGTAGGTGAGCGTCGAGGTGCCCACGTTGCGCAGGATGGAGAGGCGTCCGGTGCCCTCGACGTAGGTGAGGTTGCGGCTGTAGCCGGATCCCAGGGTCGTCTGGTACTCCTTCCACGTCCCGTCGCCGCGTCCGCTCTGGTTGATCCAGACGCTGCCGCTGCCGGCCGCGTTGTACACCAGCCGGCCGCCGGGCAGTCTGATGAGGACCGGGCTGCCGCCCGTCGCGAGGGTGTGCGAACCGGCGTCGACCGGTAGTGAGTCGACGCCTGTGCCGGTCGCCGACCCCTTGAAGAACTCCAGCGGACTGGTGGCGATCCGGTATCGGGTGTTGGCCCCGCCGCCCCAGTACTCGTAGGTGATCATCCACTTGCCGTCCATGGTCCGGACGACGTTCGTCATGCCGGGCCGCCCGCCCCCGATCTCCGTCTTGCCGCCGCCCATGTCCTGGCTCAGCCCGGCGATGTCGACGACCGGGTCGCTCCAGGCGGCGCTGGCGCCGTCCCAGGTCCTGTGGACGAGGATCTGTCCGAGCGAGTCGGTGGCGGTGTCGTTCGCGGGGTCCGGGGTCGGGACGCCGGTGGTCGCGTTGAAGCCGGTGTAGTCGTTCTCGTCGGAGTAGTAGGCCACGAGTTTGCCCTTGTAGACCATCAGGTACGGCTCCCAGAGGGGGTCGACCTGGCGGTGCGTGTTGGCGTTCGCGATGTTCTGGCCGACCGCGCCCGCGCTGCCGCCCTGCCAGCCGCCGGTGGCGATGACGTTGACGATGTTCCAGGACGCGCCGTCGTCGGTGCTGGAGTAGAGGGCGATCGCCAGGTCCTTGCGGTCGCCGTCGTTGCCAGGCGTCCAGTTGGGGTCGGCTGCCTTGTGTTCCTTGTAGTAGGAGTCGTCGCCCGACACCACCGTCGCCAGGAGCAGCGTGCCCGCCTTCAGTTTTCCGACGTCGCTCGGGAGGACGTACAGGTAGGGGTTCGTCCAGTTGCTCGTGTACTTGGCGTACTTGGGGTCCGTGGAGAGGTACGCCGGGGCCTTGACCTCCGACAGGGACTGCCAGGTCGTTCCGTCGTCGTCGCTCTTGTAGACCGGCAGGGTCTGTCCGTCCGCACTGCCCGACGCCGTCACGACCGTCGACTTCTCGAACGCCGCCACCAGACGCCCGCTCGGCAGCTGCGCCGACTTCGGGTAGATCGCGCAGTTCCCCCGGCCCTTCAGGCAGGGCTCACCGCCGAGTTGGTACAGGGTTCCGCCCGTCGGACTGTACGCGTGCGCGCCGGCCATGGATCCGGCCAGCAGTGCGGCGGCCGCGATGGAACTGCCCAGCGCCATCGCTGTCGTTCTTCTCTGCATTGCCCCTCCTTCGGGGAAAGTCACGGTGTGGCGGAGACGAGCACGCGTACGTCCCAGGGGCCGAGCTCCAGCGGCGTGCCGGCGGGGACGGAGGCGCCGTCCAGAACGTCGGAGAGGTCGACCGGGACGCTCGCGCGTCGGGGCTCCCAGCTCCAGTTGTGGACGATGTGGACCCGACGGCCGTCGGGAGAGGTCCCGGTCGTCGCGGTGACCGACTCGGGCAGGTCCTGCCACGCGCCGCACGCGGCGGGCGCCAGCCACTGAGCGAGCGCCCGGGCGAGGTCGCGGCCCGGTACCGTGCCGACGCAGGTGACGCGGCCCGCGCCGTGGCGGCGGGTGGTGATCGCGGCCCAGCGGCCGAAGTGCGGGTGGTCGTAGCCGGCGAGCACCTCGGCGTCGGTGACGTTCAGGCACTCGATCCACCCGGTCGCGGTGGCTGTCTCCGGCAACTGCAGCGGACTGCCGGGTGCCGCGTGCACGGGGACGTCCTGACGGAGGTTGCTGAACTCGTCGTAGGTGACACCCGCGGCGTCGGCGAGGCGTCCGGGGGCCGGGGTGAGCCGGGCCCGGGCCTCGTGGTCGGCGTATCCGGTGCGCGGGCCGAGGACCAGGTGGCCGCCCGCTCGGGCGTAGGCCTCCAGCCAGTCGAGCGTGGTGTCGTGGACGACGTACAGGGCGGGGGCGACGAGGACCGGATGGCGCCGTACGGCCTCCTCCGGCGTCATCCCCTCCCCCGCGCCCTGCGGGTCGTGCAGCTGGCGGGCGTGGACGATGCGCACCTGGCGGCCGGCATCGAAGGCACCGCGGTAGAAGGGGTCGAAGAACCGGTGGTAGGCGGCGGCGTCGGGTTCGCCGTCGGGCCTCGCGAGCGGCGGGTACTTCTGCATCAGCCACTTGCTCGGCATCGAGTGGACCATGGTGATGTCGGCGTCCGGTTCCAGCCCGGCCACGAGCGGTCCGGCGGCGTCGAACTCCGCGCCGAGAGAGGCTATTTCGGCGTAGGTGCGGCCGGGCAGGCCACTGTGTGGCAGGACTCCGCCCCAGTAGGTCTCCGCGCCGAACCGCAGGGTCTGCCACTGCCAGTACTCGATCATCCGCGCCCCGCGCGCGACGTGCGCCCAGGCGGCCTGCCGCCACTGGCCTTCGTAGCCCGGGCGGTTGTCCCATGCGAAGCCGATGCTCTGGGCGTTGGTCTCGGTGACCAGGAACGGCTCCTGGCGCGAGGAGAACATCCAGTCCGCGGTCTGGTACATCGACCACACGCCGGTGGTCTGCCACTTCTGCTCGTGGGCGTCGTGGGTGGGGTCGGGCAGCACCAGGCCGTCCTGCATGTCGTAGTAGGGGTTGCCGGCGGCGATGTCGAGCCGGGCGGACAGCTCGTCGTCCGCAACTCCCTGACGGGTGTAGGAGATGCAGGTGGTGACGAACTGCCCGGGCAGGGCGTGTTCGCGGACGAGGTCGGCCTGCCAGCCGATGAACTCGGTGACCTGACGCGCCTGGAACTCCCGCCAGGCGACGTCGTACTGGGGCTGCTCGTTGCCGTCGGGCGTCCACAGGTCGGCCCAGGTCGACAGGCGGTGGGACCAGTAGACCAGGCCCCAGGCGCGGTTCAGGGTCTCGACGTCTCCGTACTTCTCCCGCAGGTGGTCCACGAAGCGCTGGAAGACGCCGTGGTTGTGCAGGAGGTGCAGGCCCGGTTCGTTGTCCACCTGCCAGCCGATGACCGCGGGGTGGTCGGCGTACCGCGCGACGATTTTGCGGATCACCCGCTCGGCATGGAAGCGGAACGCGGGGTGGGTGAAGTCGATTTCCTGACGGGCTCCCCAGCCCAGGCGCCGCCCGGTGGCGTACTCGGCGGTGATCTCCGGGTACTGCCGGGCCAGCCAGGGCGGGGCGGCGTACGTCGGGGTGCCGAGGATGACGGAGATGCCTCGCTCGTGGGCGCCGTCGAGCACGGGCTGGAGCCAGTCGAGGTCGAACCGGCCGTTGTCCGGCTCCCAGGTCGACCAGACCGACTCGCCGACCCGGATCACGGTGAAGCGCGCCTCGGCCATCAGGTCGAGGTCGGTCTTCAGCCGTTCGTCGGGGCGCAGTTGGGGGTCATAGGCGGGCGTGTACTCGTGGTAGTACGCGGCGCCGAAGAGGACGCGGGCAGGCAGGGCCGCCATGGTGGGGAACCTCCGGGAAGCGGGAGTGGTGGAAGGGGTGCGGGCGCTACTGCTTGACGCCGCCGGAGGCGAGGCCGCTCTGCCAGTACCGCTGGAGCATCAGGAACGCCACGACGAGCGGGATGATCGAGATCATGGAGCCGGTCACGACCAGCGCGAGCATGTCGCTGCTGGAGCCGGCTCCGCCGTTCTGGGCTCGCGCGGCCCAGGAGGACAGGCCGACCGTGACCGGGTACAGGTTCGGGTCGTTGAGCATGATCAGCGGCAGGAAGTAGTTGTTCCAGGTCGCCACCAGCGTGAACAGCAGGACCGTGACCAGGCCGGGGCCCAGCAGCCGCAGAACGATCCGGAAGAAGATCCGCACCTCGCCGGCGCCGTCGATGCGCGCGGCCTCCAGCAGGCTCTCGGGTACGGCGTCCTCGGCGTGGACACGCATGAGGTAGAGGCCGAAGGGGTTCACGAGGGAGGGCAGGATGATCGCCCAGGGTGTGTTGACCAGGCCCGCCTTCGCGAACAGCAGGTAGGTCGGGATCGCCAGCGCGGTGGCGGGGACCATGACGGCGCCCACGACGAGGTTGAAGGCGAACCGGTCGCCGCGGAAGCGGAACTTGGCGAACCCGTACCCGCCTGCGGCCGCCAGCAGTGCCGCTCCGAGCGCGCTGACCCCGGCGTACAGGACCGTGTTGAGCAGCCAGTGCGCGAAGACGCCGTCGTCCTGGGTGAAGGTCCTCCTGACGTTGGTGAGCAGTTGCGGGGCGTGGGAGAACCACAGGCCGAAGGTGTTGAACAGGTCCTGGGTGCTCTTGGTCGAGGCGATCAGCAGCCACAGCAGGGGCAGGAGGAAGTAGGCGAGGGCCGCCAGCATGGCGATCGTCAGCGGGGTGCTGCGGCGGGGCCCGCGCCGGTCACTCCTCGCCGCCGTGGTGGTGGTCGGCTGCGTGGTCCGGGGGGCCGCGGGCGGCGGGGCGGAGGGCGCGCTCCGCACGAGCGAGGCCGGGGACTCGGGTGAGGTCGTCATGGGGTCCTCCGGCGGTTCGCGGTGAGCAGGACGGCGTAGGAGACGATCACGATGACGAGGCCGAGCAGGAAGGACACCGTGGCCGCGTAGTTGACCTGCTGGCTGGTGAAGGCGAGCGAGTAGGCGTACACGTTGGCCGTGTAGGAGCTGCTGATCACGTCCGGGGCGATCTTCATCAGCAGGTTCGGCTCGTTGAACAGCTGGAAGCTGCCGATCACGGAGAACAGCAGGGTGAGCATCAGCGCCGGCCTGAGCGCGGGGAGTTTGACGGACCAGGCGATCCGCCAGGCGCCGGCGCCGTCCATTGCGGCCGCCTCGTACAGCTCCGGCGGGACGGTGCGCAGCGCGGCGTACAGGATGATCATGTTGTAGCCGACGAACTCCCAGGTCACGATGTTCGCCAGGCTGCCGAGCATCCAGCCGTCGCTGAGGAAGCGCGGTGCCGGCAGGCCGAGATCGCGGCTCAGCTGGGCGAACGGGCCGAAGTCCGGCCCGTACAGGTAGCCCCACATGAGGGCGGCGACCACACTCGGGACCGCGTAGGGGATGAAGATGCCCAGGCGGATCACTCGGGCCAGCCGCAGCAGGCCGCTGTCGAGTGCGAGGGCGAACAGCAGCGCCAGCGACAGCATCAGGGGAACCTGGATCACGAAGAACACCGCGACGCGTCCGACCCCGTGGATGAGCAGCGGGTCGCGCAGCGCCTGCAGGTAGTTGTCGAGCCCGACGAACGCCGTCCCGCCGATCAGGCGTTCCTGGTAGAGGCTGAGGTAGGCGGCGTAGCCGAGGGGCGCGAGGAAGAGCAGGAGGAACAGGGCCATGAAGGGTGCGACGAACAGGGGCCCTGCCGACCGGCGTCGGCCCCGGCGGCCGCGCCGGGGGCGGGTCGGGCCGTCCCGGCGCCGGGCTTTGGCGGAGGCCGCGGTTGTGGCGGTCATCATCGGCCCTTTCTGAAGGAGGGAGTGTGCGGGTGGGAGCGGCGCCCCCGTGCTGCGGCTCCCGGTCTTCCGGCCGGGGCGCGCGTAATGGTGGGGCGGGCGGGGATGGCGCGGGTGGTGGGCGGAGGCGGTGGAGCGGATGGCGGTGGTGGCGGTCCGGGACGCGGCGGGGCCGGTGGTGTCGGTGGTGTCGGTCCGGATTGCGGTGGTGCCGGTGGTGCCGGTGGGGCGCGGCGGGCCGGTGGCAGCGGCCCGGGTTGCGGTCGGGCCGGTGGTGGCAATCCGGGTAGGGCCGGGTGTGCTGGTCGGGTCCGCCGTCGGCGCTCGGGGCCAGGAAGGCGGTCAGGCCGTCCGGACCGTGAAGCCCTGCTTCTTGGCGTACGTCGTCAGCCGCGTCTGCCAGGCGCCCAGCGCGCGGAGGGTGTCGGTCCTGTCGGCCAGTGACTTGCCGACGGTCTCGGTCCAGTCCGTGGCCACCTGGTCGAGGAACGGCGGCCACTGGAAGGTGGAGTTGACGGTGGAACTGACGTCGGCGAACACCTGGTTGACCTTCTGGCCGCCGTAGAAGGACGGCGCGTCGCTCACGAAGTCGGCGTTCGTGAGGAGGGCCTTGGTCGCCGGGAAGAAGAACTGCTCGGTGGCGAACATCTTCGCGCTCGCCGGGTCGCTGTTGAGGAACTGGGCGAACAGCGCCGCCGCGATCGGGTTCTTGCCGCCCTTGACGACCGCGGTGGTCGAGCCGCCCCAGTTGCCCGAGCTCGGCTTGGCGGCGTCCCACTGCGGCAGCGGGGCGGCCCGCCACCGGCCGGCCGTCGACCTGGCCGAGCCGGAGAGGAACGCCGGGCCCCACGCGGCGGTGATCCAGGTGGCGTACTTCCCCTTGTTGAGCGCCGCGTACCAGGAGTCGGCGAAGTCGGGCTCGGTGCCGATGACGCCTTCCTTCGCGAGGCTGCCCCAGTAGTCGCCGAGTTTGCGGGAGACGGCGTCGTCGACGCTGATGGTGATGTCGCTCCTGCCCGAGGTCTCGTAGGGCTTGGCGCCCGCCTGCCAGAGCAGGCCGTGCCATGCGGCGGCCTCGCTCGACGCGAGGTTGGTCAGGTAGACGCCGGGGTCGGCCTTGTGGAGCTTGCGGGCCGCCGCGGCGAACTCGTCCCAGGTTCGGGGCACTTCGATGCCGTGCTTGTCGAAGATGTCCTTGCGGTAGAGCATGCCCATCGGGCCGGTGTCCTGGGGGATGGCCCAGATCTCGCCGTTCGGACCGCTGACCTGTCCCCACGTCCAGTCGACGAAGGTCTCCTTGAGCGCCGCGGCGCCATAAGGGCTCAGGTCCAGCAGGCTGTTGGTGATCGTGAACGTCGGGATCGCCTGGTACTCGATCTGCACGGCGTCAGGGGCCCCGCTGCCCGCCTTGAGCGCGGTGCGCAGCTTCGTGTAATGGGCCACGCCCTGACCGGCGTTGACAACCTTGACCTTGATGGCCGGGTACTTCTTCTGGAAGAGCGCGACCTCCTTGTCGATGTTCGGGACCCACGTCCAGAACGTCAGCTCGGTGGGTGTCTTCATCGCCTTGTCGATGTCGGCCTGGCTGACCGCCTTGGCCGAGCGGGCGGCACCCCCCGAACCGTCCCCGCCGCCGCAGGCGGACAGCGTGGAGGCGAGCGTCAGGGCTCCGGTCGCGGCGAGGAAACCACGACGGTTCAGGGAGGCCGAGGGGAAGTCTGTGGGCAGTCTGGACATGGTGAACTCCGCAGAGGGCGTAGAGGATCGGCGCACCGGGCGTCGGCGCGCTGGGGGTCATGCCAGGAGAGAGGGTGGGTGGGGCAGAGGCCGGGACCGCCCGGGCGCGGAGGATTGCTCGCGCGTTCCGGGGCTTGAGCGCTCGCCGCTCCTCGGCCGGCGAGGGGCTCGCCGTGGTGGAGTCGGAAGAGGGGTGGAGGGCCTGGGCGGCGTTCGTCAGGGAGAGAGGCGCCCATGCCTTGGCTCGGGTCGACAAGCTCCAAGTGGTCGGGTAGGCGCCGATGTTGGGGAGAAGCGGGGTCCCGCGGTGTCAGGTCCTGGGCCGTCGGCCTTCCGGGGTCTACCGGTTCGGCGGCGGGGCGGTCGATTCACGGACGACGAGGTCGACCGGCGGATCCTGCGCCGGAACGGGGTCCGCGTCAGGGTTCTCGATGGCGTGCACCAGGCGCTTGAGGCCGTCCTGCGCGGTCGCGTCGAACGGCTGCCGCACCGTCGTCAGAGGAGGAGTGACGTAGGCGGCGACGGGAACGTCGTCGAGGCCGACGACACTGACGTCCTCCGGCACACGCCGGCCGGACTCCAGCAGGGCGCGGATCAGACCGATGGCCATGTCGTCGTTGGCGGCGAAGACCGCCGTGACGTCGTCGGCCTCGACCAGTTCGCGCCCCGCCCGGTAGCCGGAGGCGGCGGACCAGTCGCCCGCGAGGACCGGCGGTTCGCGCCTGCCGTGCGCGGCCAGCGTGGCCCGCCACCCCTCCAGGCGGTCCCTGGCGGCGAACCAGCGCTGCGGGCCGGCGAGGTGATGGACGGTCTCGTGCCCCAGGTCGAGCAGGTGCTCGGTGACGGCCCGGGCCAGCTGGTGGGAGACCAGCCCCGCCGTCACCACCCGGCGGGCGGCGAACGGCGGCGGTGCGCTGAGGACCAGGACCGGCACGTCGACCCGGAGGGTGAGGTCGGCACCGCCCTGCTCGTCGATCGGCTCGGAGATGACGATGCCGTCCACGCCCTGATCGAGGAGCGAGTCGACGGCACCGGCGAGGCCCGCGGCATCACCCTCCACCGTGTTGACCACGTGCAGCGCGTATCCGGTGTCCCGGACGGCGCGCTCGACGCCCATCAGCAGTGATGCCGGGCCGTAGAGCGCCGTTCCGAGCGTCACCACCCCGATGGAACGGGTGCGCCCGGAGGCCAGCGCCCGGGCGGCGTGGTTGAGCCGGTACCCGAGCGCTTCCGCGGCTTCCAGGACGCGTCGGCGCACGTCGTCGGAGACGTACTGCTCGCCGTTCATGACCCGGGAGACCGTCTTCTGGGAGACACCCGCCAGTTGCGCCACGTCGATGCTGCGCGGCGCGGTCCCCGCACCGCGGCCTACGAGTCGTGCCATGGGCATCTCCTGATCTCCGGCGGTCAGCAACACCATCATCCCGTATGACTGCGCTGCCATGACTGCGCAGACATATCTACGCAGTACAGCGGGGCGCGTCAAGGGTTTGCGCAACATCCCTGCCGCGCCCCGGCCGCGTCTCGGCCACCTGTCGGCCGCGCGGCCCGCCACATCGCCGCCGCGCGGCCCGCCGCATTGCCCGCCGCATGCCGCCGTATCGCCGCAGCATGGCCGCCGTCGGACGGGATTCCCGGGGGGCCTTGATCGCAGGGTGCGTGACCGTGGACAGAGCGGGTCGAGATGACCCTTGCCCCGGGCCGGACGGTCGAGCACTGCCGCTCTCCACCTCCAGCCGAAGGTGCGACCTCCCCAATACTTGGCTAGCCACATAATCGGTGCTACGTTTTATGTGGCTGGCCACCTAAACCGGGGCGGCGGACCACCTTCCGAAGGAGCAGCAGTCATGAAGGCCATCGTTTTCGACACGTTCGGCGGCACCGAGGTCCTGCACGAGGCGGAGACCGAGATCCCCGAGCCCGGCGCGGGCCAGGTCCGGGTGCGGGTCCGGGCGGTCGGCGTCAATCCGGTGGACGGCAAGATCCGTTCCGGGATCATGGAGGCGATCTTCCCCACCACGCTGCCGGCCGTCCCCGGCGGGGAGATCGCCGGGGTCGTCGACGCTCTCGGCGAAGACGTGGACCGGCTGAAGGTCGGCGACGAGGTTCTCGGCTGGTCCGACACCGGCGCCTACGCCCAGTACGCGCTGGCCGACGCGACCGTCCTCGCCGCCAAGCCGGCCGGCCTGGATTGGACGCACGCCGCCTCGCTGCCGGTGGCCGGCGACGGCGCCGACCGGGTCCTGGACCTGCTCGACGTCAAGTCCGGCGAGACCCTGCTGATCCACGGCGCGTCCGGTGCGCTCGGCACCATCGCCGTCCAGCTCGCCGTCGCCCGCGGCGCCCGTGTCATCGGCACGGCGGGCCCGTCCAACCAGGAGTACGTGACCTCGCTCGGCGCCACCGCGCTGGTCTACGGCGAGCACCTGGTCGAGCGGGTCCGCGCGCTCGCCCCGAACGGCGTGGACGCCGTGTTCGACGCCGCGGGCAAGGGCGCGCTGGAGGACTCGATCGCACTGCGCGGCGGCACGGACCGGATCGTCACCACCGCCGACTTCCGCGCCCGCGAACTCGGCGTCGTCTTCGCCGAGGGTCCGCAGCGGCGCTCGGCCGCCCGGCTGGCCGAACTGGCCCAGCAGGCCGCCGACGGCACGCTGGTGAGCACGGTCGGCGCGGCCTATCCGCTCGCCGACGCGGCCAAGGCGCAGCAGGCGAGCGACGCGGGCCACAGCCGCGGAAAGCTCGTCCTCACCGTCGACTGACCGCCCTCACGCGGGCCGGCCCCGGCCTCCGGCGGCCGGCCCGCGTGCAGGCACCGCCGGACCGCGACCGGCACCCCGACTGCGTCCTCGCCCAGTCGCTCATCACCCCGTACCCCTTCCGCACCAGAGGAGATCCCGTGCCCACCACCGACACCGCCGACCTGAACGCCCTGTGGGAACCGACCGTCGCCGGGGACATCCGGCTGCCGCACCGGCTGGTGATGGCGCCGATGACGCGGGGCCGGTCCACCCCCGAGGGCGTGCCGACCGAGCTGAACGCCGAGTACTACGCACAGCGCGCCTCGAACGCGCTCCTCATCACCGAGGGCACCCAGCCCTCACCCGACGGGCAGGGCTACCTGCTCACCCCCGGTGTCCACTCCGCGGAGCAGGTCGCCGGGTGGCGCAAGGTCACGGACGCCGTGCACGCCGCCGATGGGCGGATCGTCGTACAGCTGATGCACGTCGGGCGGATCGCGCACCCCGGCAACACCCCGCACGGGCGGCAGCCGGTGGCGCCCTCCGCGGTCCGGCCGGCCGGCGTGATGTTCACCGCGTCCGGGCCGCAGGAGATGCCGCGTCCCCGGGCACTGTCCACCGCCGAGGTCACCGCGACGGTCGAGGAATTCCGCCGCGCCGCCGCTTCCGCCGTCGCCGCGGGCGCGGACGGCGTGGAGATCCACGGCGCCAACGGCTACCTCGTCCACCAGTTCCTGTCGTCCAACGCCAACGAGCGCACCGACCGCTACGGCGGCTCCCTCGCCCACCGCATCCGCTTCGCCGTCGAGGTCGCCACGGCCGTCGCCGACGAGATCGGCGCCGGCCGCACCGCCATCCGGCTCTCCCCCGGCAACCCCTACAACGACATCCGCGAGGACGACACACACGAGCTGTACCCGGAGCTGGTGCGCGCCCTCGCTCCGCTGGACCTTGCCTATCTGCATCTGCTCCACTCCGGCGACGAGCAACTCCTCGACACCCTGCGGGGGTTGTGGCCGAACACGCTGATCCTGAACCGCGCGGGCGCCGACCTGCGCGTGCGCGCCCAGGACATCGCGGAGGGCCGCGCCGACGTGGTCTCGGTCGGCACGCTCGCCCTGGCCAACCCCGACCTGGTCGACCGGGTACGCTCCGGGGCACCACTGAACAGCCCTGACCCGGCCACCTTCTACAGCGGAGGCGAGACCGGCTACACCGACTACCGCACCCACGGCCACGCATGAGGAGCATGATGACCGGCCCCGCGTTCAGGACCCCGAGCACGGCGCGCGACGGCCGCCTCAGCTACGCCGTCTTCCAGCTCGCCCGCGCCCACCGCGGCCAGGCCGCCGCCATGCTGCGCGAGATGAACCTGCACCCGGGGCAGGAGCTGCTGCTCATGCAGCTCTTCGACCGCGACGGTCAGACCCAGTCCGAACTGCTGGACAGTGTGGGCCTGGACCACTCCACGGTCTCCAAGTCACTGCGCCGCATGCAGGAGGCCGGACTCCTCACCCGCGAGCCGGCCGCGCACGACCGGCGCGTCATGGTCGTCCGCCTCACCGACAAGGGACGCGCCATGAAGGAGCCCATCGCCGACATGTGGCGCACCCTGGAGGAAGCCTCCGTTCGGGACCTGACAGCGGACCAGATCGAGGCGTTCACCGCGACCGCGTTCGCGATCGAACAGTCCGTCAGAGACCGCGGCCGCCAGACCCCACCCTGCGCGTAGGCGCCGACTGGCCGCGGCGAAGGGGTCGTTTCCCACCACCCGGTGGGACTGGCTTCCGCGGAGGCACGCGACAGATCGCGGGCGCACTCTCCGCCGCGTGCCGGACCGGTGTCAGTTGGGGAGGTCGACGTTCCACGTGCGGTTGCCCGCCGCGGTGGCGTTGACGGGCGCCGACGCCTCGGGGTGGTCGGGGTCGAACTCCGACTGCACCCGGTGAACCATCTCGTCACTGGTCCAGAACGGCTCCGCCTTGGTGAACCGGCCGCCCAGCTTGCGGCGGACCTTCCAGCGGAACCTGACCTCGTAGTCGGAGAGCCAGTAGCCGTTGGACATCCTCATGCCGCCCGAGAATCCAGGGCTGTCGTCGAAGGAGATGTGATCGGCGGCGTTGACGATGTTTCCGTCCTCCGTGTTGTACGGCGGACGGAACGGGCCATCGACAGCCCACTGACGCTTCGACCTCTTGGGGCGGTAGTTCACCGCGTCCGGCGTGATCTGGTGGTTCTCGTCGGTGACCTCCTGCCAGAAGTCGTACGCGTCCCCCGCCGGCGTCGTCATCCCGTTCGCCCGGCGCAGTGTCGCCATCTGCTGGAAGCCGATCTCGGCGTTGCCACCGAGCGACTGCGTGGCGGCGCCGTCGTACCGGGAGGTGAACGTGAGGGTGGGATTGCCGATCTCCTCGGCCTCCCCCGACTTCTCGCCGCCCTTGACCGCCGTCCCGGCCCTTCCGCTGCGCGTGGTCCGGGTCGCCTGCTGATCCTTCGCGGTGCGCTGCTGTTGCTTCGGCGGGCTCTCGCCGCGCTCGATGCCGGACGCTTCCTGGTTCCGCTTAGAGGCGGTACCCGGCGCGGCCCAAGGGATCCTCGGTCCCGCGCCTGCGCTCTCCCCCATCACGCGGCTCACCGCCGCGTTGCCCGCGGAGCGCTGGATGGCCATCGTCCGGGCCGGCGTCATCGGGCCCTGAACCGGGGCCACATGATGCTCGCGCGCGCTGTCCAGGGGCGGACGGAACACGTGTCCGGCGGCCTCGGCGTTCTCTTGTCCCTCGCGCACACGCACAGCAAACGTTCCCCTCGCATCGGCGGCGTACCCCTCGCCGGAGGCACAACAGCTCACCGTAGACCGCTGACAAAAGGCGCTTCAAGCACGCCCGTGTACGCACCGGGGCAGCGAAAGTGGCCGCTGAGGGCAAAGCCTTCTGCCCTTTCGGGTAGCCGGGAGCCAGATCGGAGCCCGAACGCCGCTGGCCTGGCTCAGCGCGCCGGCCCGGTGCCTTCGCCGCGGGCCCTCACTCTCTCAATAGCCCGTGCAACCGGCAAAGCATGCGGCCGCAGCGGAACGCGCCTCTCATCCGTCCGCGTCCCTCCCCTCCGAGAGCGCCTTGCCGTAGGCCGGGGTCTCCCCCGCGGTCGTCACCTCGAAGGTGTTGAGGAAGTTGCAGACGAACTGGTAGAAGCCGACGGTGATGACGAGGTCGGCGAGCTGGTTGACCGTCAGGAACGCAAGCAGCTCGTCGCGGGCGGCGGCGTCGAGAGTGTGGCGGGTGAGCAGCAGGTCCGTGGCGGTGAGGACGGCGGCTTCGGGTGCGGACAGGCCCTCGGTGGAGCCGGTCGCGGCGGCGGAGACCGCTGCCTCGCCGAGTCCGACGAGACGGGCGATGTTCTCGTGGTGATGGACCTCGTAGGCCGCCCCGTAGACATGACCCACGCGGACGATGGCGAGTTCGCGCAGCGTGTCCGGCAGCGAGTTCCGCTTCAGGATCGCGTCCCCCAGAGCCAGTACGTCCGGCGCCAAGACCGGTGAGTGCATCAACATCCGGAAGACGTTGAGCGAGCCGTTACTGGTCACGGCGTCCTGCAGTTCCGGGGGCAGGGCGGAGAGATCCGGGTACTTCATGGCGGCTCCGTTCGCGGCGGTGAGGGACTGCACAGGACGCACTTCCCCACACGGTGCGCGCCTTGAACACCCACCCTTCCGGCGGCTCGGCCGGCGATGCCCAACCGAGGCCGGTCGATGGCGCGTTCCGTCGCGCGGGTCCGCACGTACGGCGAACGCGCGGTCGTCGGTTCACGGTCGGCGCGCCACCCAGAGGGTACGGGTGGTGCGGACGGTCAGGTCGCGGCGGCGCGCGATGCCGTGCGGCCGCGTCTCGTCCAAGAGGGCGTCGAGGGCGGCCAGGTCGTCCGCCTCGAGCAGGCCCTCGGCGTGGAGGCGCAGCTTGGCCAGACACACCTGGGCGTAGCGGTTCAGCGCCGGGCCCGCCGTCGTGTGGTCCAGGCGGATGACGAAGGGGCGACGCTCGTCCACGGTGAAGCCGGCGCCCGTGAGCTGGTCGGTCCATTCGTGCGGAGGGCGGGTGTTCGTCACGGCATGCAGCCGCGCCTCCAGGCCGGGGCGGCCGACACCGGTGTCCTCGGGAAGGAAGCGGGGGAAGAAATCCATCTCGCCGACCGCGAGCAGGCCGCCCGGCCTCAGGTGTGCGAGAGCCTGGGTGAGGGTGCGATGCGGGTCCGTCAGGTGGTGCAGGAACGCCGCAGCCCACATCAGGTCGTACGGCTGCCCGTCGGCCGCCTGCGGCCACTGCTCGTCGAGGTTCGTCTCCACCGTGCGCACGCGTCCGGCGACGCCGTGCGCCGCCGCCCGTTCACGCAGGCGGTGCAGCATCTGCGGTGAGACGTCCACGGCCGTCACGCTCGCATCGGGGAACCGTCGGGCCAGGGCGAGGCTGCCCGTGCCGGGGCCGCTGCCGAGATCCAGGACCCGGGCCGGAACAGGGTCGAGAAGATCGGCGAGTCGACTGGTCACGTTCGTCAGATAGGGGCTCAGGACCTCGGCGTCCAACTCCAGCAGTTCCGCCATCGCGGCGTCGGCGCCACTCGCCCGCTCGTGCCCTGCATGCTTCTGCGCGTTGCGAAAGGAGTCCATGCTTCGACGCTAACGGCGTTCTTGTCCACAGGTCATACACTCTTGCCTGTGGAGCAAGAATCGAACCTCGACGCCACCGTCAGGATGCGTGTCCGGTCCCTGCGCAAGGCGCACGGGTGGTCGCTGGACAACCTCGCCGAACGCACACGCATCAGCCCGTCCCAGCTCAGCCGTATCGAGACCGGCCACCGCCGCATCAGTCTCGACCAGCTCACCGCCATCGCCGGCGCACTGGGCACGTCCCTCGACCGGCTCGTGGAGTCAGCCGACGACTCCGATGTCGTCATCCGGCCCGACACGGACGAGACCCGGGGCCTGACGACGTGGCTGCTCAGCGGTGAACACGGCCCCCAGGGGCTGACCGTCGCCAAAATGCGGATCACCGACCAGGCGGGCGGAGTCGGGCCGGACGACTTCGGTGTCCATCCCGGCAGGGACTGGTTCACCGTCCTGTCGGGCACGGTCGTCCTCTACCTCGGCGCTCGCGTCATCCGCGTCGAAGCGGGTCAGGCCGCATCGTTCTCCACCATGACCCCGCACACGCTTCGCGCCGACCACGGCCCGGCCGAAATCCTGTGCATCCTCGACCAGAGCGGCGAGCGCAAGCACCTTCACACCGGCAGGTGACTGACGCCGGTCTCGTCGCTGCGGCCCGCGCCGCCCGCTGAGCGTCTGGCCGGGGCATCAGTCGCGCGGCTGCGGCGCAGTGAGGCAGCCTCCCGAGCGAGCACCGCGACCCGCCGGTAACAAGCCGCGCAGGTCGTGCAGCTTCTGAGCGTCATCGGTTCCGGCTACGGCCGCGTAGGCGACGATGCGAAGATCCGAGCCGGGAACCATCAGGACGTCGAGGTCGAGGGCCATGTCGCCGACCACGGGATGCTCGATGGTCTTGCGGTCGCCGGTGTGGAGGCCCGCGCTGCCGTTGAACCACAGGCGGGCGAAGCGGGGGCTGGTGTGCAGCAGCCGGTCGACGAGTGCGGCGAGTCGGGCATCGTCGGGGTAGGCGACGGCGGTGACCCGCAGGTCGGCGACGAGGGACTCCTCCTCGGCCTCGTCGCCCTCCCAGGACCGCACGGGCCAGGTCGCGATGGCGTCGACCCGGTGGCCCCCGCTGGAGCGGAACATCCCCGCGACGAGGTTGTCCTGGTACCAGCCGTACGTACGGGGATCGCCGACGGCGGCAGCCCACATCCGGTTCCAGCTGAGGAGCGTCCAGTCGGCGGCGTACACCGCGACCGGCGCGTCGCCGAGTTGCCGAACGAGCCGGTGGACCCTCGCCGGTACGTCAATTGGCACGTCGCCGTTGGACGGCGGGGCGAGGTTGGCACAGCGGAACAGGTGGTCGCGCTCGGCGGTGTCCAGGCACAGAACCCTCGCCAGCGCGGTGACGACCTGGGCGGAGGGGTTGCGGGCGCGGCCCTGTTCGAGCCGCACCACGTAGTCGGCGGACAACCCGGCCAGCCGGGCCAGTTCCTCGCGGCGCAGACCGGGGATGCGCCGCTCCGCGCCGGAATCCGGTCCGCCCGCCGGGGGCGAAACGCGCTCCCGCCAGCCTCGTAGGGCAATGCCGAAGTTGTTCGTCGCTGCCATGCGTTCATCATCATTCAGGAGCCACGCCCGCAGCAGGCCCCCTTTCCCACATCTGGGCAAAACCGCGAAGGGAAGACCGTCGCAGTCACGGTCACTGTCGCGGCGAGGCGGCCTGCGTGGTCCGGGCAGCGGCCCATTGGGCCCGGACGAAGGCCGCGGCGGACCGCAGTGCCGCGTCGGCCTCGTCGAGCATCGCGGCGAACGCCTGGAAGACGTGCGGGACTTGGGGCCACACCTGCAGTTCGACCTGCACGTCGTGGTCGGCGGCGCGGGAGGCCAGCCGTGCGGCGTCGTCCAGCAGGATCTCGTGCGAACCGGCCTGGATGAGCAGCGGCGGCAGACCCGTCAGGTCGGCGAACAGCGGGCTGGCCAGCGGCTCGGTGCCGGGCGTCCGTCCGAGGTAGTCGCGAGCGCGGACGCGCAGGGCCTCCGGGGTCAGCGCGGGGTCGAGGTGAGCCTTGCCGGTCGCGCTGGCACCCGACACGGTGAGGTCGGTCCAGGGCGAGAACACCGTGGCGGACGCGGGCTGGGGCAGGCCGGCGTCCCTGAGGGCGACCAGCGTCGCGATGGTCAGGCCGCCGCCCGCCGACTCGCCGACGAAGGCGATCCGGTCGCTGGGGATCCCCTGGTCGAGCAGCCCTCGACAGGCGGCCACTGCGTCGTCGACGGCCGCGGGGAACGGGTTCTCGGGCGCCAGGCGGTACTCCACGCAGACCGCCCGCGCGCCGGCTCGCCGGGACACGTCGGCCGCCAGGCCCGCCGCGTCGGCGGCGGAGCCGATGGCGTAGGCGCCGCCGTGGAAGTACAGCAGCACGCCGGCAGGATCACTTCCGGGCGTGTCGACGGTGAGGACGGGAACCCCGCCGAGCAGCCCGGGAACCGTCGTGACATCGGGAGGCAGCGGGACCGAGGTCATCATCTGGTGGAAGACGGCGCGCGCTTCGGCCACGTCGCCTCCGACGTCGAGCGGAGCGTGCCGCAGCATCTCGTCGAGGTCGCGGCGTTGCTGCTCGGACATGGTGGTGCCCTTCGTACGGAGTGGACGCTCTGGCGGAACCGTGGGTGTGCCGAAGCTCAGCGCGGCGGACCGAGGATGATCTGGCCGTACAGGTCCGCGGCCTCCGCCATCAGCTCCTTGGAGATCTCGAATCCCTCGGGCCGGGCGGTGGACATGTCACGCCCGGCGTGCCGGAACATGCCCTCGATGCCACCCGGAGTACAGATCATCAGCAGGTCCGCGGTGTCGGAGGTGATCCGGTAGCCGTGGGGGACGTTCCTCGGCAGATAGACGATGCCGCCTTCCGACAACTCCATCTCCTGGTCGTCCGACCACAGCAGCGCGGTGCCCTTGATCAGCATGAAGATCTCGTCCTCACGGGTGTGCAGGTGATACGGCGGCGCCTCGCCCTTGGCGACACTGAAGCGTCCGACGGTCAGCTGTCCGTCGGTGGCCGCCGCGTCCAGAAGCACCGCGAACTGGCCCCCGTCGAGCCACTCGAGCTTCTGCTGCTGATCGGGTTGCGCGAGGTAGGCCATGCTCACGGCGGTGTCCGTTCTGTGTGGTCGGCGGCCACGGCGCCCCCTCCGTGGCCCTCGGTCGACGGCCGGGGCGGCGCCTTCGACCGGCCGCCTCCCCCGACCGATGATCCTCTTCCGGCACCGGGCACCGCCAGACGCGCGGGTAGGACCAGCAGTACCACCGGGGGAACCGGGAGGTGCCCCGCCCCCGGCCGCCCAGCCACCACGGAAACGGAGGAGTGGTGCCGCGTTCCGGCCAATGCGGTCGCAGCGCTCGTCCGCATATGGTTCCTCCGCGAGCCCTGCTCCGGCGGTGGTTCGTGTCCTGAAGTGGTGACTGTCAGCGTCCGTATGCAGGGGATCACTGAAGTCGGTTGCTGAACCGCGGAGTTGGAGTCCGCATTCGAGCGAGTGGCGAACCGGTCCGGTCGGGCACAACCGAGCCGACAGACACACCGGTTACGCCGTCAGATGGGCATCGGCGTGTCATGTGAGCCCAGGTATCCCCTCCAAGTCCAGTCCGATTCCGGGGACGGCTCCTGACGGGGCCAGGCCGCACTCGGCCCACACCGTCTTGCCGCCTCGGGCGTGGCGGGTGCCCCAGTGTTCGGCGAGCTGGGCGACGAGGAGCAGGCCGCGACCTCCTTCGTCGTAGACACGGGCCCTGCGCAGGTGTGGGGTGGTGCTGCTCGCGTCGGAGACCTCGCACAGGAGGGTGCGGTCATGGATGAGGCGCAGCCGGATGGGGGGCCGGCCGTAGCGAATGGCGTTGGTGACCAGTTCACTCACGACCAGTTCCGCGGTGAAGTCGACTTCTTCCAGCCCCCAAACGGTCAGTTGCTCGGAGACGTTCGCTCTGGCCCGGGCGACCGCGGCCGGGTCTGCGTCCACGTCCCAGGTGGCGACCTGGCGGTCTCCGAAGGTCTGGGTGCGGGCCAGCAGGAGGGCGACGTCGTCGTGCGGTCGATCGGCGGGCAGCAGGGCTTCGAGTACGGCGTCGCAGGTGGCCTCCAGGGAGACGGCTGACTGCCCGAGGGCGTCGCGCAGTCGGGTGAGACCCCCCTCGATGTCGTGGTCGAGGGCCTCGACCAGGCCGACGGTGTAAAGGGCCAGGACGCTGCCCTGGGGCAGGTCGACCTCGACCGCTTCGAACGGAAGGCCGCCCAGACCCAGTGGCGGGCCTGCGGGCAGGTCGACGAAGTCGACGGTTCCGCCCTGGCTCACCACGGCGGGGAGCACATGCCCCGCACGGGCGAGCATGCAGCGGCCGGCGACCGGATCGTAGACGGCATACAGGCAGGTGGCGCCGATGTCCCCCGCGGATTCGCTGTCCGCTTCGGCCGAGGCTTCGGCGGAGAGGCGGATCACGACGTCGTCGAGGTGCGTGAGGAGTTCGTCGGGCGGCAGGTCGATGTCGGCCAGTGTGCGTACCGCGGTCCGCAGCCGGCCCATGGTCGCGGCGGCGTGAATGCCGTGGCCGACCACGTCGCCGACCACGAGGGCGACCCGTGCGCCGGACAGCGGGATCACGTCGTACCAGTCGCCGCCCACGCCGAGCCGGTCGCCGGCAGGCAGATACCGGCAGGCGACCTCCACGGCGGACAGTGACGGTGTACTCCGCGGAAGCAGACTGCGCTGGAGGGTCAGAGCGGTGGCGCGCGCGTGCGTGTAGCGGCGGGCGTTGTCGATGGCTACGGCTGCCCGGGCGGCGATCTCCTGGGCGAGGAGCAGGTCCTCGTCGTCGTAGAGCTCGAGGGTGCGGTGCCGGAAGAACTGTGCGACACCCAGGGTGCCGCCGCGGGCCCGCAGGGGTACCACCAGTGTCGAGCGGTGCCGGAAGGTGTCGGCGGTGGAATCGCGCGCCGTCTTCGCCACCTGCCGATCCTCGGGGTGCGAGGCATCGAGGTGGCGCGAGGGCCGCCCGGTGGCGAGGGCGAGAGCCAGTGGCGATCCGTGCGGATAACTGTGGAGTTGCTGCGGCGGCGGTGAGGCCTCCGGGCAGTACCCCGGCAGTGACTGTTGGGCGACCCGGCGGACTACCGGCGCGCCGTCCGACGGAGGGCTGTCTTCGAGGGCGGAGTCGAGGAGGTCGACGGTGACGGCGTCGGCGAAGTACTCGGTGGCCAGGTCCGCGAGCTCCTGGGTGGTACGGGCGATGTCCAGGGTGGTTCCGACACGTATGCCCGCCTCGTTCACCACCGACAGCCGCCACCGCAGGCGGCGTTCGCGCTCTTCCTGGAATGCCAGGACGTCCTGCTCCGACGAGCGGTCCACGTACTCGGTCACCAGCGCGATCAGCCTGCGCGTGGCCGCGTTCATCAGCTCGGCGTCGCTGGTCAGTCGAGCGATCTCCTCGAGAAGCCTGTCGAGGACGAAGGCCTGCCCGAGCCGGAACGCCCGCAGCGTCGTGCTGAACGACTTCCCCCGCTGGGCCAGCAGGCGCGCGCCCTCCGCGTCGGCCGTCGGCAGTCGGATCCGGCTCGGATCGATGCCGTGCTCCACCCCGGACAACGCGGCGACGACATGAGCGGCGACCCTTTCCGCTGTGATCCGCGCGATGTCCGGCTCCTCCCAGAGCTCGGGAACCTCACTCCGCAGACATCGCTCCACGTCATGGAGCAGCCGTTCCGCCTTCAGGCTGAGCTCATGCGCGGCATGGGACACGAGGGTGTCCGCGGTGAGGTCCACAGTGACGACGTTACGCCGTCCGGGTGGGTTCGGATCGCCGGAAGGCGGGCACCGGGCGGGCTTCCGCTTCGCGGGGCCGGCGGGACGGCCTGGCGGCGGAAGCGCGGGCCCGGGAGCTGCGCACCCTGGCGTGCAGTGCGTACGGGCGGGCGCGGCTACTCCGACCGGGTGCGGGCGAAGTACGACGAGTCACTCTTCGTCCGCCAGCTCTTCGAGCTCAGGGACGAGCGCGGCATCAGGCAGCCGGCGCATCTCGTCGGCGCCTCCATCGGCGGCTCGTCGCGATGCAGTACGCCCGGCGGCACCGGGAGTCCCTGACGACCCTGACCATCACGGGTCCTGCGGGGCTGATCCCCAGCAAGGTGCCGACGCACCGGCCGTTCGCCAGTGACCTGCACCGTCCGCACTCAGCTAGGCATCGGCTTCACCGGGTCGACGGACGAACAGGACCGGATGATCGTGGTGGACGCCGTCACCACGGGCCCGTCCCGTGACCGCTGGCACATGTGGCCCCGTCTCAGAGGCAAGTTCGCCGGCGCCTGCCCCCCGCCCCACAGCGACACCTTCCAGTGGATGATCCGGCTGGCGCCCGACGAGGAGCCCCTGCTCGGCGAGGCGCGGCTCAACGAACGGATCCGCTCGAGCCAGCAGTATCACCGTGCTCGCCGACGGCCTTTGCAGCCGGACCCGAAAGTCTCCAGGGCGAGGCCTGGCGGCCTTCCGAGCTCTCGTGCGGCGATCGACTCGCCGTCGACGAGCACCGAACGCGCCGTCATGACAGCACCCGCAGTGCGGCGACGGGACACACGTTGACGGCCGTCCGGGCTGCGGACTGGTGCTCGTCGGGCACGTCGGCACCGTCGAAGCGGTAGGTGGGTTCGGCGTCGTCGTCCAGGCCGAACACGTGCGGGGCCTGGTTCGCGCACAGGCCGTGGCCTTCGCAGCGGGCGTGGTCGACGGAGATCCGCATGGCGTAGTCCTTCAGGAAGGTGTCTGACCGGGGGAACCCGAGGTGGTCCAGGCAGGGATGAGCGCGAGCGGGAGTCGCTCGTAGCGGTGGATGAGGTTGTTCAGAGCCCATTCCGGGGTGCCGGTCGGCTCGATCCGCTCGACGCGGGCGGCCAGGGCGCGGAGCATCGCGGAGGTCTCCATGCGGGCCAGCCCCTGTCCGGCGCAGCCGTGTTTGCCCTGTCCGAAGCCTAGTTGGCGGCTTGCGTCGCGGCGGATGTCGAAGGTGTCCGGGTCGTCCCACTGCAGCGCGTCGCGGTTGGCGGAACCGTAGACCACCAGCACCCGGGAGCCCTTGAGGAGTGTGGTGCCCGCGAGTTCCGTGTCGCGGGCGACGGTACGGGAGAAGGCCCGGATCGGGGACTCGTAACGCACGACCTCGTTGACCGCGTTGGGGACGAGGCTCGGGTCCGCCTTCAGCAGCCGCCACTGATCGGGATGGATGGCGAACAGGTGCAGGGCACTGGAGATGGCGCTGATCGTGGTGTCCAGGGACGGTGCCAGGTAGTCGATCAACATCGTGGCGCACTCGGCGGGCATGACCTCGCCCGTGTCGGCCGCGCACAGCAGGTCGTGACCCATGCTTCCCTCCAGTACGGACCGGTCGCCGACGACGCGGCGGGCGTACCGCATCATGCCGACGGACGCGGGAAGGCTGCGTACGGCCTGGCGGTTCATCGGACCGAGGCCGTCGAAGGCCGCGCCGGCCCAGCGCAGCAGGTGTTCGCGACCCCCCTGGGGCCAGCCGACGAAGTCGGGAACAACGGACAGGGGCAGAGCCGTGGCGAGTTCCACTCCGTCGACGTTCCGGCCGGCGACAGCGGCCTCGACGACCGCGGCGGCCCGCTCCTCCACCGTTTCCGTCATCGCGCGCAGAGCCCTCGGCGTGAGCCGGTGGGCCACCTGTCTCCGGCGGCGGGCGTGCTCCTCGCCGTCGCTGAAGAGTGTGGTGCCTTGTCCCACCCGGTTGGCGACGGGATTGAGGGCGACGCCCTCGCCGGAGATGAAGGTCCGGTCGTCGAGAAGGACTGCCTTGCACTCGGCGTACCGCGGCAGGGCGTAGACCTTCTGCTTGCTCAGCCACACCACGGGGCCCAGGGCGCGGAGCGCGGCGTAGTGGGAGTGGGTGTCGCGGATGGCCGCTGCTGAGTAGATGTCGGCGCGGTAGACGGGGGCATCAGTGCGAGCAGTCATCAGAAGTCCGTTCCGGGTCGGTCACGCGGTGATCAGGGCTGCGAGGTAGCCGGCAGCGAGAAGGGCGCACGCAAGCGCGGGCGTCATGCCGCGGAGCCCGTCGCCCTTGCGGCCGTGCGTGATCACGGCTCCGGCCATCATCAGCAACAGCCCCGCGCCCGCCAGGACACCGAGAACGGGGGCGGCCAGACCCAGCAGGACACCGGCGGCGCCCGCCACCTCCAGAACGCCGATGACGCGATAGGCGCCGACGGAGAAGCCCGCCTCGGCGGCCAGCTCCCGCATCTTCGCCAACGCGAGGATCTTGGACGCTCCGACGGCTGTGAAGCCCAGGGCCAGGAGAGAGGCGAGGACAGTGGAGAGGATCACGAGTTCTTCCGTTGGTGTTCGGGCGACGACCGAGGTCTGTCGCGGGAGGGTCGAGGCGGTGTCACCTCGGATCAGCCGGCCCCGGTGGCCGAGCGCCGCGGTTGCACAGTGCTTCCAGCGCGCGGCTCCGGCCCGCGCCCTACACGGCGTTCGGCGCCCAGGTGTGCGTAGTGGGCGATGAGTTCGGGAGCGTCGACGGCGGCGGGATTGACCACCTGCTCGACCGGGGCGCCCTGGAGAAGGCGCTTGACCGGGACTTCGAGCTTCTTACCGGTACGGGTGTGCGGGACGCCCGGGACGGCGAGGATCTCGTCCGGGACGTGGCGGGGTGACACACCGGTGCGGATCGCGGCGCGGATCCTGTCGCGCAGCTCGTCGTCAAGCTCCACTCCGTCTGCGAGGTGGACGAACAGCGGCATCCAGTAGCCGCCGTCCGGCTCCTCGGCCCCGATGACCAGCGCCTCGGTGATCTCCGGGAGACGTTCGACGACATCGTGGATGTCGGCGCTGCCCAGCCGTACGCCGTTGCGGTTGAGGGTGGAGTCGGAGCGGCCGTGCACGATGACCGAGCCGTGTCCGGTGACCGTGATCCAGTCGCCGTGCCGCCACACTCCCGGGTACGTGGAGAAGTACGCCTCGCGACAGCGGCTGCCGTCGGGATCGTTCCAGAAGTACAGCGGCATCGACGGCATGGGTCGGGTGACCACCAGCTCGCCGACCTGGTCCACGACCGGGTGGCCCTCGCCGTCGTATGCGGCGAGCGCCACGCCCAGGTACGGAGCGGACAACTCCCCTGCCCAGACGGGTGTGGTGGGGGCGCTGCCGGCGAAGCCGGAGACGACGTCGGTGCCACCGCTGGTGGAGGCGAGCTGTGTGCGGCTGCCGACGTGGTCGCGGACCCAGGGGTAGGCGGAGGGGGGCAGGGTCGAGCCGGTACAGCCGACGGCACGCACGGCCGACAGGTCGTGCACGGTCGGCTCGATGCCGAACTTGGCCATGCCCAGCAGGTATTGAGGGCTGGTGCCGAAGACGGTGACCCGGTGGCGCGCGGCCAGCTCCCACAGGACGTCCGGGCGTGCGGAGGGGGCCGGGCTGCCGTCGTAGGTACATGGTGTGGCACCGGTCAGGAGGGTGGAGACAACCAGGTTCCACATCATCCAGTGGGTGGTGGTGTACCACAGCAGCCGGTCGCCGGGGCCGAGATCGGAATGCAGGGCGAGGGTCTTGAGGTGCTCGAGGAGGACGCCACCGTGGCCGTGGACGATGCCCTTGGGCAGCCCGGTGGTACCGGAGGAGAAGACGACCCACAGCGGGTGGTCGAAAGCCACTGGTGTGCAGTCGAGTTCCTCGGTGCGGGTGGCCGCGTCCTCCCACGGGACGGTCGGTGCGGGGTAGCTCCCAGGCGGCCAGGGCAGGCCGACATGGTCGATCAGCAGCATCGCCTTCAGGCCGGGCAGGGCGCCGGCCAGTTCGAGGGCCCCGTCGCGGCGGTCATGTGTGGTGCCGTTGAAGAGGTAGCCGTCGGTGGTGACGAGGACGGCCGGCTCTAGCTGGGCGAACCGGTCGGCGGCGGCCTGCGGAGCGTAGTCCTGGCCGCACACCGACCAGACGGCTCCGAGGCTGGCCGCGGCGAGGAAGGCGACAATCGCGTGCGGGGTGTTGGGCAGATAGCCGACGACCCGGTCACCGCGGCCCACGCCCAGGTCGCGCAGGGTGGCGGCGACCGAGGCGACCTGGGCGCGCAACCGTCCGCCCGTCACTTCGTATCCCGAGCCGGTCTCGTCCAGGGCCACGATCGCCGGCGCGTCCTCACGCAGGTCACGCAGGGCGTGGTGGGCATAGTTGAGGGTGGCGCCCTCGAACCAGCGGGCGCCGGGCATGGTCTCCTCGCTCAGCACCCGTTCGAACGGGGCGTCCGCGTCGATGTCGAAGAACTCCCACACAGCACTCCAGAAGCCTTCGAGGTCCGTGACGGACCAGCGGTGCAGGGCACCGTAGTCGGTGTGGTCGTAGGCGACGGCAACGTCCCTGTTTCGGGCCACCCAGCGCCCGAACTGGGCGATGCGGCTGGTCGTGCCGGCCTCGGGGTCGGGCAGCCAGAAGGGGCGCGGCGTGGTCATGACGTGGGGCTCCTCAGAAGGGGCTGCGTTGCGGGCAGTTCGGGGTTGTCGGTGAGGCGGCTGGTGCAGAGCAGGGGCGCCCAGGAGGCCAGGTCGGTGAAGTCGCCCGTTCCGGCGGGGACGACGTCCAGGACAACCCGGTCGGGGCGCAGCAGGACAGCGTCCGCCCGGCCGGCGCGCAGCCAGGCGGCGAGGGTGCCGTCGTCGCCGAGAGTGTCGGTGGCGACGATCGGCGCGCCGATGCCCGCCGCCACGGCGCGGAGCGAGGCCGTGGGCGCCGCGGCCGTGACGACGGCGAAGGAGGCGCCGAGAACGTCGTCCAAGCGGACACGCCGGTCGTCCAAGGTCACCCAGGGCTGCGGGCAGTAGGTGCCCGCCAGGGCGCGGCCGCCCATGCGGGTACGGCGTCGCACCAGCGGACCTCGGGGCAGGGCGGGGCTGAGGTCGCGGCCGGCCAGCGACACCACCACGGGGACCCGGCAGGCCGCGCCGACGAGGCTGCGGCGCACCGCGGCAGCGCGGTCCTGTCCGCCGGTCATGGCCCAGCCCATCGCCACCGCGAGCCGGATGACCTGCCGGGCATGGGGCTTGCGCTCGCTCTCGTATGTGTCCAACAACCGTACGTCCGCGCCTTGTCGCAGGACGCGGGCGAGTTTCCAGGTGAGGTTTCGGGCGTCGCGCATCCCCGCGCACAGGCCCTGCCCGATGAAGGGCGGGGTGAGATGGGCGGCGTCTCCGAGCAGGAACACGCGGCCTTGTCGCCAGCGGTCGGCGAGGCGCGCCCGGAAGGTGTACTGCGCCTGCCGGATCACCTCGAAGTCGCCGTCGGCGGCGTCGGTCCAGGGAGCCACGAGTTCACGCAGCCGTCCGGGACCCGGTTTCTCCCCCTCCGGAAGTCGGAACTCCCAGCGGTAGCGGTCCTGCCCTATGCGCATGAACGTCGCGGGCCGGTTGGGGTCGCAGACCTGGTCGACGCCCTCCCAGGAGCGCACGCGGGCGTGGGTACGGACGTCGATGACGGTCCAGCGCTCTTCGAAGTGCAGGTCTTCCCATACGGCGTCGATGGCCGCGCGGGTGATGCCGCCCGCGCCGTCACAGCCGAGGACCGCGTCGGCCCACAGGTGTTCCTCACCGCGGTCGCCGCGGTAGGTCACCCGGACGGGGCCGTCACCGTCCTGCGTCACAGCGACGACCTCCACCCCACTGCGAAGCTCGCATCCGGGCCCGCGGGCCAGGGCACCGCGCAGCAGCCGCTCCAGCTCGGGCTGGTCGAACATGCTCGTCTGCGGGAAACCGTGGTGCCCCTGCGGGGAGCGCGGGAACTCGGCGATCGCCCGGTGCCGGGCGTCCAGCAGCCGGAGCCCTCGGGCGGGACGGGCGATGGCGTCGAACTCCTCGGCGACACCGACGGCTTGGAGGATCCTGCGGACCTCGTCGTCGGTGGCCACGGCACGCGGCAACGGGTAGACGTCCTGGTGGCGCTCCAGGACGATGCTGCGGACGCCGTGTCGGGCCAGCAGGAGGGCGGCGGTCACGCCCACGGGCCCGGCTCCGATGATCACGACGGGTACGTGTGGGGCCGGCCGGGACGTGGTGCCCCGTGGTGCGGCCTGGTCGGATCTCACGTGCGGCTCGGTCCCTGCTGCGCGTGGCTGACCGGGGAGCGCTGCTCGCCGAGATCGATCCGCCCGTCGGGGGTGGCGATGGTTGCGGTGACCAGGTCGCCTTCGTGGAGGTAACGGGGGTTCCTGCGCTGGCCGTTGAAGAACACCTTCCACTTCACCGTGGGCGGCAGCAGCGCGCCGATCTTCTCGACCGGCTTGGGCGGGGCCTTGAGGGCCGTACCGCCCGGGGTGCCGGTCAGGAGCAGGTCGCCCGGGTCGAGGGTCTGGAAGCGGGCCAGCAGGGTCAGCGCCTCGGCGGGACGGACGATCATGTCGGCCAGGGTGCGGTCCTGGCGCAGGGCGCCGTTGACCGACAGCCTCAGTCTCAGGTCGAGCAGGTGCGCGAAGTCTTCCGGCTCGAGCAGAGCGAGGTGGGGCCCGGCGGGGGTGAAGGTGGGGTACGACTTGCTCTCGTAGAACTGCGTCTTGGTCAGCTGCACGTCGCGGGCGCTGACGTCGTTGGTGATGACGAGCCCGGCGACGTATCGGGGTAGGTCCTTCTCCGTGACGACGGTGCCCAGCGGCAGCGGCGCGCCCATGACCAGGCCGAGCTCGATCTCGTAGTCGAGGAACTCCACGTGCGAGGGCCGCACGATGGTGTCCTGCGGACCGCACACCGAGGTGGACGCCTTGCGGAAGAACGTGGGCGGGATCTCGCCGGTGAAGCCCGAATCACGTGCGTGGCTGAGGTAGTTGACCATCTGGGCGACCACCCGACAGGGGGTGGTGACCGGGGATAGTGCCGCCAGGTCGGCGACCGGCGTGCCCGTCTCCCCGGAAGTGGCGGCCTCGCGGACCGCATCCCGGTCGACGAGCAGCTCGGCGGTGGTGGTCGCTCCGGTCTCGATGCGGACGGCGCGTTCGGCGCTCACCGCCCACCAACCCTCGGCGGTGCGCAGGACGTTGGCGCTCATGAGTTCATCGCTTTCATCAGGCCCAGCAACCGCGCCGGGTCCAGTTCGTTGTCGCCGCGCAGGGCCCGCATGACCTCACGGAGCTTGGCGGGGGACGGATTCGTACCGAGGAAGTCGCGGGTGACGGGCGGCCCCCACTGCGAGAGTCCGCTGGCCGAGAGGGGTCCCCAGCCGGGCGCGACGTCGCAGGAGAACAGGTCGCCGTCGGCGAAGTGCTCCAGTATGAAGCGGTCGGGGTCGCGCCAGTAGTCGAACAGCTGGCTGCCCTGGATGTGCCGGCCGATCCCCCAGCTGCGCTGGTAGCCGCGCTCGGCGAGGTACTCCCCGCCGGCGGCGATCGCGTCGAGATCGGTGACCTGATAGGCGGAGTGGACGTAGCCGTTGCCCGGGCCCAGGTGCATGGCCAGTGTGTGGTGATCGACCGGCCGGCTTCCCCGGTCGCAGCGGATGAACGCCACCGCCGGACCTCGGTCGCGCTGGCCGTCCAGGAAATGGAAGTCGCTGACGATCATGCCGAGCGTGTCCAGGTACCAGTCCAGGGCCCTTTGGAACACACGGGTTTCAAGGACCACGTGTCCAAGCCGCTGGACGCGGGACGGCTCGCGCGGTGGACGCTGTGACGCGTTGACGCGGCGGTGATCCGTGCCGAAGTTGAAAAGCTGCGGCTGCTGATCGGGCAGAGCGGGTAGTTCCTCGCCGCAGTGCACGACCCGCACCGGGAGACCGGACGGGTCGAGCATATCCACCGCCCGGCCGCCGCCCGGGGCGTCGGTCTCCCGCACCGAGCTGCCTGTGACGCGGGCCAGCCGGTCCAGATCAGCCCGTTCGGCCGCCTTGAACGTCGGGCCGATGAACCGGGACGTACGCCCCTTGCGGATCACCATGCACGGCGGGCCTGCGAACGTACCCCGCAGCCAGAGTTCTCCGTCGGTGCGGGCGGCGACCGCGAAGCCGAAGTCCCGCGCGAACACCTCTGCACGGTCAAGGTCCGGCTTCTCGAACTCCAGCCACGCCAGATCCGCCACCTTGATCACCGGATTCCGGGAGCGCCCGGCATGCTCGCCGCGCAGGGCGCCCTGCTCACTGTGGAGATCTTGATGAGGCGTCGCGGGATCGGTGTGCTCGACCTCGCCGGCGCGTGTTCCGGACATGGTGTCCTCCAAGCGGCGCTTCCATAGTGATGGAATCATCAACTCTGCTCGAAGGATCGTCAATAGTCACTTCGGAGAAATCTGATGGATTCATCAGACATGGGCGCGCGATCGGACCATTGCTACGATCGGCCGCATGCCGACATCCGCGCCGCCCCTCAATCGCTTCGAGCGACGACGGGCCGAGACACGTAAAGCTCTGATCCGCGCGGCTCGCGAGTTCCTTGCCGAGAGTGGGGACACCAGCGCAAGCATCCAGTCCATCGCCGAGCGCGCCGACGTCGGCTTCGGGTCCTTCTACAACCACTTCGAGTCCAAGACGGAGCTGTTCGACGCGGCGGTGGCGGACGCCCTGGACGAGTTCGGCCAAGCCATCGACGAGCACCTTCAGGGGGTTGTCGACGACCCGGCGGAGCTCGTTGCGGCGGGCTTCCGCCTCACGGCCCGCATGGCCGACTCGCACCCTGAACTGGTGAAGATCCTCCGCCACCGCGGCCTGCGCCACATTCACTCCGAGCGCGGCGTCGCTCCTCGCGCCCTGCGCGATGTGGAGCGCGGCATCGCTTCCGGCCGCTTCGCCGACGCCGATCCGCTCACTGCTCTGTCCGCCATGGGCGGCGTGCTGATGTCCCTGGTGGAGTTGCGATTCTCTCGCCCCGACCTCGACGGCGAGCAGGCCGCTGCGAACATGGCCGAGATGACCCTGCGCATGCTGGGCGTCCCGTCGGACGAGGCCCGGGAAGTGGCCCGGCGGCCGCTGCCAACGATCAGGGGCGAGTGACAGGCAGCGCTTTCGCCCACCCACTGGTCCAACGCGCGAAGCCGCGCTGCGCCATGAGGCCGAAGGAAGCCGGCTCCGCACCTCCCACGGCAGTCACCAGCGGCCGGTTCTCCGCCGCCGGCTCCGCGGCAACCGCGGCGTACGTGCGCAGCCGACCGGCCACTGACCTCACCGCAACAGCTTGGCGGGACGTGGAGCTCTCCGGGATGCGACGTCAGTCCCCGGCCTTCACCGGCGGCTCCGTCTCACTGAACGGCGCGCGCACCAGTCGATCAGCGGAAGGTGAAGTGTTCGGTGTGCAGGTGGTCTCTCGAGAGGCCGGAGCGGCGCAGATCGCGGGTCAGCGTACTCAGCATCTGGTCCGGTCCACACAGGAAGACGTGGACATCGGGCCCGATCGGTCCGACCTCCCTGAGGACGCGGGCCGCAGTCAGGCGGCCGTCGGCCGAGCTGAACACCGGGTGCAACCGCAGTGCGGGGATGCTCTCCGCGGCCGCGGAGAGCTCGCTCAGGAACGGTGCCCGGTCCGGACTCGATGTGCAGTAGAAGAGGTCCGTTCTCGGTAGCGGTGCGTCCGTGCGGTCGAGCCACCCCAGGAAGGGAGCGATCCCGATTCCCGCCCCTATCCAGATCTGGCGGGGCCCGCCGAGGGTGTGATCGAACATGCCGTAGGGCCCACTGAGGGTGGCTGGGGTGCCGGTCAGCAGATCGGCGTGGAGATCTCGGGTCGCGTCACCGAGTGCGCGGATGGTGAGGCGCACCGCACCCTCGTCGTCGACGCCGGCGACGCTGAACGGGTGCTCGTGCCAGGCGTGGTCGCCGCCGACCTTCAGGTAGACGAACTGGCCGCCGGCGATCGGCAGGGGCGTCGTCCCCCCGACTGGGTGGAGTGTGACGTCAACGATGTCCTCACCCGGTCGGGAGACCCGGCGGATCGTGTAGTGCGCTGACGGTTCCTGTCGCCGGCGCACGAGTTCGGCGTACACGTACGCGATCAGCCCCACCGTTGCGATGACCGGATACGCGCTGTCTGCCGGACCCGACGAGGCGAGCACCGGATCGAGCAGCCAGCCGTGCAGCACCGACGTGCCCACCATCACTCCGATGAACCGGTGGATGAAAAGCCATCGCTCGTACGGCAGCCGGATGATGGCGCCCACCTTCGGCAGCGAGATGAGTACAAGGAGCGCCAGTGCGACCGCGGAGATGACTCCGAGCGCGAGGCCCGTCGCGACCTCCTTCGATTCCCCGGGGTCCACGCGACCGCCGTCCCACTGGGTCGAAACGATGTGGAACGTGATCAGCGCGACAGCCCACAGCGAATATCTCTTGTGCCACAGATACATGCGGTCCAGGCCGCCGAACCAGGGTTCCAGCCATCGGACGCGGGTGGCCAGTACCAGGCTCAGCGTCATCATGTAGACCGCCAGCAGACCGGCCAGGTCGCCGAGGAAGTAGACACCGTCGACTCCGTTGGGCCTGCCTTCGTTCCATATCAGGCCGAGGTCGACGGCCAGCACCGTGACGACGATGGGGCCGAAGCACCGCCTCTTCAGTCGTCCGTCGAGCGGTCGACGCAGGATGCGCAGGGCGTACAGGGCTATCGCGACCAGCAAGCTCACAGCAGTTCTCCGTATCTCTCGGCGTCTCTCTCGGCGTCGAGGCCCTCAGCCCGCCGAGGCCTTTCGCTGTCGGCTCGGCGTGGGTGGCGCGGTCACCGGCGGTGACGCCGAGGCCTCGGTTCCGTGGCTGACCCGGCTGGTCCCGAACCCACGATCAGGACATCGGACCGGGTGATCCGGTCATGAGTCGATGCGATCGCGCCGGACTGCGATGAAGGAGGAGATGAGGTCCGCGGTGACCGCTGGACGCTCGTACGGAGCCATGTGCCCGCAGTCCTCGATGACTTCGGTGCGCGTAGGACGGACCAGGTCACGGGCTCGGTCGCACCCGCTGATGGGGGTGACCTGGTCGTCGGTTCCCCACGCCAGCAGGGTCGGGATGCCGAGGTCGCCGGTCCGCCGGTAGAGGTCCTCTCGGCCGGAGACCGGGTAGTTCTGCAAGGTGGAGAAGAAGCAGTACATCGATCCCTCGAACCGGTAGCAGTCCGAGATCATGGTGGTCAGGGGCTCGACGAGGGCGGGATCGGAGACGTTGCGCCCGAGATGGCCGAGCAGGATCCTGCGGCCGAAGCGCCGTGCGGCGAACGAGGCGACCGGGTCGGCCTTGAGCGCACGCTGCTGCAGCGCGGTGTCGGTGGACAGGCCCGCGGGCCCGATGAGCGTGAGGGTCCGGACCGTCTCGGGACGGTCGAGGAGACAGGCCATCGCGCCCAGCGCCCCCATCGACGTCCCCACCAGGTGCACCGGCGTGTCGATGTCGAGGTACGAGAGCAGCTCGCGGAGCTGGCGCACGAACATCGCCTCGTCGTACCGGCCCTGCGCGCGGTCGGAGTAGCCGCGGCCGTATGCGCTGAAGGCCAGCGTCCGAATGCCCCGCGCGTGCAGCTTGGGCGCCACGCCGTCCCAGTAGAACAGCGGAATGGTCAGTCCCGGCACCAGGACGGCGAGCTCGCCGCTCCCGGGACCGCGCAACTCGTAGTGCGTGAACCCGTCGGACAGCTGGGCGAAGTCACCGCGCAGCGACTTCCGGGCGTTCGAGTCGAGCTGGAGAGTCTCGTCCGGTGTCACGAAATACTTCATCGGGGTGTCTTTCCTTCGAATGTCTGGATGTGGTCGCGGGCGGCGCGCGAACCGGTGAGTCCCCACCCGGGCAGGTCGGGTGGGATGACGTCGTGGGACGCCGACAACAGGACCGCCCCGCACTCGATGTGTCGCAGTGACGACGCGCTGCCGTGCGGCGGCACGACCGTCGGCACGTGCCCGGCGCGTTTGTAGCGCCCCCGCAGACCATCGACCACCGCGACGGCGAGGCGGCGAGTCGGCTGGGGGGCAGACTAGACACCCATTACGGTTACAGTGTCGCCGTTATCTGATTCCTGTCAAGCAGGCATACTTTCCACGTGTCAACATCACGAGATCAGGTACGAGGAGACGGGTCGTCGGTGCGGCGCTCGCCCGGCCGTCCGCCCGTCCCGCTCGAGCGGATCGTCGCCGCGGCGGTGCAGATCGTCGACGAGGAAGGTGCCGACGCCCTGTCGATGCGGACCCTCGCCCAGCGCCTTGGCTCCGGCACGGCCACGCTCTACCGGCACTTCGACAACCGGGCGGCTCTGGTGGCCCACGTCGTGGACCGCATGTTCGGCGGGATCGAGGTCAAGGACGAGGAGCTCGCCGCCATGGGCTGGCGGGACGCGTGCCGCGCAGGGGTGCAGGCCATGTTCGACGCGGTGAGCCGGCACGAGAACGTGGCGCCCCTGCTCGTCGAGGGGATCCCTGCCGGCCCGAACGCGATGGCCGTGCGGGAGCGCTGCATCGCCGTCCTGCTCGCCGACGGCTTCCCGCCCAAGGTGGCGGCGCACGCCTACGCCACCCTGTCCCGCTTCGTGCTCGGCTTCGCCATCCAGGTCCGGGGACATCACGGCGCGGAACAGCCCGGCGGCGACGCCGAGGCGTCCGCCGTCTTCCGGGCCGCGGACCCCTCCCTGTATCCCGCCACCGCGGCGGTGGCCGACTGGATGCCGGTGCCGCTGGAGGACGAGTTCCGCTTCGGCCTGGAACTCGTCCTCGACGGGCTCAGTCGGCTGCGTGACGGCGACTGACCGTCAGCAGGACGTGTCGCCGTCGAAGCCGAGGTCGCGGCGGCCGACGGCGAGGACGCACGGTTGAGTTCTCCGGCCACCGCCCCGGATACGGGACGCTGCCCTCGGCGCCCGCCCTCCCAGTCGGAGAGGCGGGCACCGCCATGTCAGCCGATCTCACGCTTGAGGATCTTGCCGCTTGCCGCCGGCGGTAGCGCGTCGCCGAACTCGACGAAGCGACGGCATCGCCCGGGTGTCCGACGAGGTCGGCGCGAGCGTCGGTCGGCCGGAGTCGGCCCTCCGGGCGATGCCATGGTCGGTTGTCACCGTCAGTCGGCGATCAGGACCGGGCGGCGTCCTGCGGGGGCCGCCCACGCCTCACTGATCCGGGAGAGCGGGTAGGCCTGCGCGTCCACGTCCACCTTGCCGTCGGCGATGAGCTGCACGTAGACGGCGACCTGGGTGAAGTAGCGGCGCATGTCGAAGGAGCCGATACCGCTGCCGCTGAGGCGGAAGGGGCGACTGCGCAGCAACGAAGCGGGTACGGCCGCTTGTTCGCTGATGACGGAACCGATCTCCACGTAGCTGGTGGCGGCAGTGCCGGGCACGTCCGCCAGTGCCTGGAACGCGGACTCGGCCGCCCCGCCCCACAGGAAGTCCACAACGAGCTCGGGCGCCTTGCCGTCGAGGGCCGCACCGATGGCCGCCGCGTCCGCGTCCCTGTCGCCGGTGATCTCGACGGTCTCGGCACCGAGTCCGGCCACGCGCTTGAGGTCGTCGACGCCGCGGCCCACGCCGATCACGCGCCGCACGCCGAGGGCTCGGGCGTTCTGGACGGCGAGGCCGCCGGCCGCACCGGTCACCCCGAGAATCAGTACGGTGTCCGGGACGCCGTGCTCTTCCGCGTGGGTGGTCAGCGGCATCCAGGAGGACATGCCCGGGTTGACGCCCGCCGCAACGGCGACGGGGTCGGCGCCGTCCGGAAGCGGAAGGGTCATGGCGACCGCCATCCGCTCGGCGTACGTGCCCCAGGGGGCCTGGATCTCACCGGTGTACACCAGCGTGCCGTCAGCGGTGCGAGCCACCGCGTCCACGCCCGGTACGAGCGGGTACTGCCCGGTGCTGCTGTAGTGCTCGCCGGATGCCTTGTGGCGCACGATGGGGTGGATCGCGGAGGCGACCAGGTCGACGATCTGCAGGCCCTGGCCGACCCGAGGCTCGGGAAAGTCCCGGTACTCGGGGGCCGCGCCTGCCGTCTTCACCACTGCTGCCTTCATCACTGCACTCCTTGACTGGGGAAACACACTGCGGTCCCGTATCGCTCCGGCTCGTGATCCGGGCGCCGAAGGAGGGCGTCGGATGCCGTGACGGGCCGACCGCTTTATGGATACACCGTAACCGTAATTTGCCGACTCGGCCACCGAGCCCTTTTCCCAGAGGCCCACCCGCCATGGCGGCAGCGGTACTTGTCGTTGGGGCCGGGGCCCATCGGCTGGTAACCCCCGGTCGCCGGCACGATCCGCTCGCGCCGCCACCCGCCCCGAGCGAGCAAGGAGGCACCCTGCGTGTCACGGACGCCCCTTCCGGCGGCGCGCGCACTCGTCGAGGTCCCGCCCGCCGCGCGCCGCAGGACATCCACGCGACCCCGCCTGATCGGCCACAACAGCGTCGCTGCTCACCGGCGACGAGTTCGACGGACAGCGTGAACTGACGCCCTCCCGCCCCCGATGTGGAGGTACTGCGCCAATCGAGCGGGGAACAGTGGTGTGCCCAGGGGAGAATCTGTACGAAGCCCCGGCAACCACTACTGCACAGCACGCGCTGATCGCAGAGTGGTGGCGTCGCCGCGTCGGTCCATGTCATCTGGTCGCCGGGCGGCCTCATCGCCCCGGAAGGCACCTGAAGTGAACACTCGACCCGGCCATCTCACCGCGCGCAGCCTCGCCACGGCTCTGGCAGCGTCCGCATCGGCCCTCTCGCTGACGGCGTGCGGCGTCATCGGCGGCGACAACGTCTCGGCGGTCTCGAAGAAGGGCGACGACATCACGGTGGGACTGCTCCTGCCCGACCGGGACACGAAACGCTTCGAGAAGTTCGACCGCCCCCTCTTCACGCAACGGATCGCCTCCCTCACGAACGGCAAGGGCAAGGTCCGCTACGCCAACGCCGGTGCGAGCGAGACGACACAGAACAAGCAGCTCGCGGAGATGATCGCCGCCAAGGTGGACGTCCTGCTCGTGGACGCGGTGGACAGCAAGGCCATCGCACCGGGTGTCAAGAAGGCCAAGGACGCGGGCATTCCGGTGATCGCCTACGACCGGCTCGCCGAGGGACCGATCGACGCCTACGTGTCCCACGACAACGAGCTCGTCGGGGAGGTGCAGGGCCGCTCCCTCATCGAGGCCCTCGGCGGCAAGGCGTCCACGAGCAAGATCGTCATGATGAACGGTTCTCCCGCCGACCCGAACACGGCACGGTTCAAGAAGGGCGCGATGGCCGAGCTGGAGAACAACGTGATCATCGCGAAGTCGTACGACACCAAGGAGTGGCTGCCGGCGGTCGCCGAGGCGAACATGCGCGAGGCGATCAAGTCCGTCGGCCTCGGCAACATCGCCGCCGTCTACTCGGCGAACGACGGCATGGCGGGCGCGGTCATCGACGCGGTGAAGAAGGCGGGAGCCACCAGGATCCCTCCGGTGACCGGGCAGGACGCGGACTTGGCGGCGGTGCGGCGGATCGTCTCCGGCGAGCAGTACATGACCGTGTACAAGTCGTTCATGCTCGAGGCGACCAACGCCGCCGAGATGGCAGTGGCCAAGGTCCAGGGCCGTGCGATCGCCTTCGACGCACTGACCCGGGACACGGTCGACAGCCCCACGCAGAAGAGCATCCCGTCGATGCTGGTGCCCGTGGTCGCGCTCACGAAGGACAACATCAAGGACACGGTGATCAAGGACGGCGTCTACACGGTCAAGGACATCTGCACCCCTAAGTACGAGGCGGACTGCGCGGCGATCAACCTGACGTAGGCGCCGCGTTTCCGCCGGGCAGGGTCGGGATCGGCGTCCCGCTGCGTCGCGGAACACGTCCGAGGCACAGCAGACCGCCCGGCTGTCGTCGCAGCCGGGCTCGGAGGGGTCGGGCGGGCGGTCAGCCCACGGGCGACGTGGCGACCCTGTGCCAGGACGCGGCTGTGCGGCTGGTCTGCTTGAGCAGGCGGGCCGGTTCCTGTGAGGCGGGCCAGAACTGCAGCAGATACCGGTCGCCGGTCTGCGGCTCGTCGTCCTCGCGGACGTCTTTGCCCCTGCCGTCGTCCATGGCGGTGGCGCAGTACCGCACACGGTAGTCGCGCTCCTCCAGGCCCGGCTCCCACGAGGCGCGCCCGTTCCACTGCCGCAGTTTCGTCTCCGCCGACACCGGCCGGAACGGGACCTCGACGATCTCCTCCCACGTCTCGTCGGCCGCGGGCCGGTCGTCATGCAGCTCGACGGTGAAGCCGACGCCTCCGATGCGCAGACCGGTCAGCACCAGCAGCTGCCCTTTCGTCCCGCCGCCGCAGAGCCCGACGCCCTCCTGCCCGGCGAAGGCGCGGTACGGGTCGAACTCGCTCCACGCTTCGCTCTCCACAAGGATCTGGCCGTAGTCGACCTGCGCCTCACCCTTGACGAGCACCTTTCATCGATCTGCCTTTCGCCGCCCAACTGGTCTGTTGATCCTGTCAGTTGCCGCTGACAAGGGGACGACCGGAATGCGTTCAGGTGGTACGGCTCAGCGACGACGTCACTCCGGTGGGGCGGCACGAGGGTCGACCATGTCGCCGACCGCGTCGTCGGCCAGAACTATCGCTGCCACCACCCGTTTGCCGACCGGCTCGCGATGTACCTCGAAGCTGCGGCACAGCGCCAGGACGATCTCCAGACCGTGCTGACCGATGCGGCTCGGGTCCGCCGCCTGCACCGTCGGCGGCTGCGGCTCGCTGTCCCACACCGTCACCTCGACGGCACCGTCATTGACCTCAAGGGTGAGCAGGCCCGGTCCGGGGGCGTATTTGCGGGAGTTCGTCACCAGCTCACTGACGACCAACTCGACCACGCCCTTAGAGCGAGGGGACACCAACATGTCGTGCTTGACCTGCAGATCCGTCAAAAAGGTTCGGGCGACGTCGCGCGCTTCAGCGATCTCCTCATCACCCGTGAAGGCCACGGACACGGACACCGATTCCAGGGCATGACGCAGCCACTGTTGGCCCCCGCCGTCTTCAGCCAGGTCCATCCAGCCGCCTCACTTCCGAAGCGTCACACCTTGCCCGGCCCGCCTACCCACAAAACGCGATCACACACGAACGAGCGACAACTCGTCGCACCTGATGTTCACTTCAGGGCAGGAGCCACAGCGCTCTACGCATCCGAGACCCTCATGGATGCGCCGCGCACTGGCGCCCGAGCCGAGCGATGCCCCATTCGACCGCATGGCGCTTGCGTGGTGGACCGCGAACCGGTTTCGGCTCGGGCTCTCCGCCGAGCAGGGGGCGCGCCGTGCGCTGAGCATTGCGAATGTTGACCGACCTCGCGAACAATAATCGGCTCGCTATCCGAGAGCATGCGACATCTGGGAGGACGGCCGGTGGACGCGCAGCACGAGGAATCGACGAACCTGGCGCCCTGCGTCATCGGGGTCGACTTCGGCACCCTGTCGGGGCGGGCTCTGGTGGTCCGGGTCAGCGACGGCGCGGAGTTGGGCGTGGCGGAGCACCCGTACCGGCACGCCGTGCTCGACCGGGAGCTGCCCGACGGTACGCCGCTGCCGCCCGACTGGGCGCTGCAGGTGCCCTCGGACTACCTCGACGTCCTGCGCCGCGCCGTACCCGAAGCGCTCACCCGTGCGGGGGTCCGGCCGGAGCAGGTCGTCGGCATCGGGACGGATTTCACCGCCTGCACGGTACTGCCGGTGCTGGCCGACGGCACGCCCCTGTGTGAACTGCCCGAGTACACCGCCCGCCCGCACGCCTACGTGAAGCTGTGGCGCCACCACGCGGCCCAGGACCAGGCGGACCGGATCACCGCGCTGGCCCTCGAACGGCAGGAGCCGTGGCTGACGCGGTACGGCGGCAAGGTGTCCTCGGAGTGGGAGTTCGCCAAGGTGCTGCAGGTGCTGGAGGAGGACCCTGACGTCTACCGGCGCGCCGAGCGGTGGGTGGAGGCGGCCGACTGGATCGTGTGGCGCCTGTGCGGAACGTACGTCCGCAACGCCAGCTCCGCCGGCTACAAGGGCCAGTTGCAGGACGGCGCCTACCCTTCCCGCGACTACCTCGCCGCGCTGCACCCCGACTTCGCCGACTTCGCCGCCGACAAGCCGGACCAGCCGCTCGCCACCCTCGGAGCGGCCGCGGGAGGGCTGACCGCCGAGGCCGCCGCCTGGACCGGCCTGCCGGAGGGCGTCACGGTCTGCGTCGGCAACATCGACGCCCACGTCACCGTGCCGGCGGCGACCGCCGTGGACCCCGGGCAGATGGTCGCCATCATGGGCACCTCCACCTGCCATCTGATGAGTTCGGACCAGCTCGGCTCCGTTCCCGGCATGTGCGGCGTGGTCGACGGCGGCATCCTGCCGGGCCTGTGGGGATACGAGGCCGGGCAGAGCGGCGTCGGCGACATCTTCGCCTGGTTCGTCCGCACCGGGTTCCCCGCGTCGTACGCACAGGATGCCTCGGCCCTCGGCCGGGACCCGCACGAGCACCTCACGGCGCTCGCCGCGGCGCAGAACGTCGGCGAGCACGGCCTGATGGCCCTGGACTGGCACAGCGGCAACCGCTCCGTCCTCGTCGACCACGACCTCAGCGGCGTCCTGGTGGGCCTGACGCTCTCCACCCGGCCCGAGGACATCTACCGCGCCTTGCTGGAAGCGACCGCCTTCGGCACCCGCACCATCATCGACGCCTTCGAGGAATCCGGCGTACCGGTGCGCGAGTTGATCATCGCGGGCGGACTCACCAAGAACGCGCTGCTGATGCAGATCTACGCCGACATCACCCGGCGTCCGCTGGGCGTCATCGGTTCCGCGCAGGGGGCCGCTCTCGGAGCCGCGATGCACGCCGCGGTCGCCGCGGGCGCCCATGCCGACATCCGCGCCGCGGCCCACGCCATGGGCCGGGTGCGGCGGAGCGTCCACCTGCCCGACTCCGAGCGTTCCGCCGCCTACGAGCGCCTCTACGCCGAATACCGGCTCCTGCATGACTACTTCGGCCGGGGAGGCAGCGAGGCCATGCACCGGCTGCGGCGCATCCGCGTCCAGGCCGCCACCCGCCCCCGGCCCGCCTGACGTGAAAGGCGGCTGCCCCCGCGCGGACTTGATCACAGCCGGCGTTCGCCCACCTGACGCGCTCGGCCCTCCGCCCGCCGCGACGGTTCAGCTGGATTCGCGGACGACGAGCCGGCAGGCAACGGTGTGCACGCCCGGTTCCGGCTGGGAGCCGATGGCGTCCAGCAGCCGCAGCGCCGCCTGCCGGCCGATCTCGGAGAGGTCCGTGTCGATCGTGGTCAGCGGCGGACGGCAGGCCAGGGCCATGACGTCCCAGTTGTCGTAGCCCACGACCGCCACCCTGCCGGGGACCGCCACGCCGCCTTCGCGCAGGGTGTCGGCGACGCCCCTGGCGATCTGGTCGTTGCCGCAGAAGAACGCGTCCGTGTCCGGCGCGGTACGCAGGACCGCCTCGGCGGCGCGGCGTCCCCACGCCTCGCTCCACTCGCCGAAGTGGACGCGGCCGGTGGACGGTTCCAGCGAGGAACGGGCGAGCAGATCCAGCGTGTGGCGGGCGCGGTCCCTGGCAGCGGCATGGTGTGCCGGGCCGGTGACGTGCGCGATCCGGGTACGACCGGTCGCCAGCAGATGCTCGATCGCCAGGTGCGCTCCACTGCGGTCGTCGGACACGACGGAGATGTCGTCCGGGTCGGTGGACGGCGAGAGCGCGTAGACCGTGGGGATCGGGTCGATGCCCTTGAGCGGCGGCCTCGGATCGGTACGTCGGCCGGTGACGATGATGCCGTCCACCCGCCTGTCCGTGAGGTTGCGCAGGTGGTGCTGCTCGCGGATGGCGTCGCCGCGGGTGTCGCACAGGAGCACCGAGATCTTGCCGGCGCCGAGCGCGTCCTCGGCGCCGAGCAGTACGGGTGTGCTGAAGCGGCCGATGCCGTCGGTGGTCATCAGACCGACGGTCCAGCTGCGTCCGGTGTGCAGGCTCTGCGCATGCTGGTTGGGGCGGAAGTCGAGCGCCTCCACGGCGGCCAGGACACGCTGCCGGGTCTCGGGGCGCATCCTGCCGCTGCCGCTCAGCGCTTTCGAGGCCGTCCCGACACTGACACCGGCCAGCTTGGCGACGTCGGCGAGCTTCGCCCGGCCGGCCGGCAGGGACTCTGGAGCGGCGGTCACGCGCAATCCTTTTCCTCGACGACATCGGTGACGTCCATCCTGGCATCGTTCCCGCCGACTGACCAGCCTTGACCAGGGGCCTGCAAATACTTGGGACGCACCTCTTGACTGCGACTCGCCCACTACCTACGTTTCCGGCAGAAAAACGTTTTCCCAAACGGGTTCGAGAAGCGGAGCACCACCCGCCGTCGCGGACGCCCTCACACGCCCTGTGCGCCGGCCCCGGCCGCTTCCCCCTCTACCTCTTCGGAGCGCCATGCCCCGCCCACGTCCCGCCGTGCCCTCCGCCCCACCCTCGACCTCGTCCGAAGCGGGAGGTTCCCCCGACGGCCCGGAGCCAACCGGCCCGGACCCCACGGGCACGGCCTCCGTGGGCACAGCCTCCGCGCGCCCGGCCGGCCCGTCCCCCACCGGCCCGGCCCGCACTGGCGCGGGCCCCGCCGGCCCCGTCCGCATCGGCCCGGATGCCAGGGCCACGTTGACCCCCGCCACCGTTCAGGTCCGTGCCGGCTTCTGGGACACCCGGCGCGAGGTCAACGCGCACACCTCCATCCCGCAGGGCCCCGGCCTGCTGGAAGCGGCGGGAAACCTGCACAACCTGCGGATGGCGGCGGGCCTGGCCGAGGGCAGGTTCCAGGGCGCCTACCCGTTCATGGACTCGGACGTCTACAAGTGGCTGGAGGCCGCGTCCTGGCAGCTCGCCCGGCAGGCACCGGGGGACGCCGGCCCGCTCGCGGCCGACGTGGAGCGGATCGTCTCCCTCGTCGCCGACGCGCAGCAGCCCGACGGCTACCTGAACACCTGGTTCCAACTGCTCAAGGGCGGCGAGCGCTACCAGGACCTGCGCTGGGGGCACGAGCTGTACTGCGCGGGCCACCTGATCCAGGCCGCCGTCGCCCACCACCGGGCCACCGGACGCACCGAACTCCTCGACGTGGCACGGAAGTTCGCCGACCACATCGACTCGGTCTTCGGCCCGGCCGACAGCGGCAAGCCCATCGACGGCGTCGACGGCCACCCGGAGGTCGAGACCGCCCTGGTGGAGCTGTACCGGGAGACCGGTGAACGCCGCTACCTGGACCTCGCCATCTACTTCGTGGACCGCTTCGGCCACGGCCTGCTCGGCCACGAGGCGTACTGCCAGGACCGTGTCCCCCTGCGCGAGGCGACCGCCGTCGAAGGTCACGCCGTACGGCAGCTCTACCTGCTGGCCGCAGCGGCCGACCTGGCCACCGAGACGGGGGACGCCGAGCTGCGGGCCGCCGGGGAGCGGCTGTGGGCGGCGATGGCCGCCACCAAGACGCATGTGACCGGAGGACTGGGTGCCCACCACGACGAGGAGGACTTCGGCGACCCGTACGAACTCCCCAACGAACGCGCCTACTGCGAGACCTGCGCCGCCATCGCCTCCATCCAGTGGAGCTGGCGGATGGCCCTGCTGACCGGCGAGGCCCGCTACTCCGACCTGGTCGAACGCACCCTCTACAACGGCTTCCTGGCCGGCGTCTCCCTGGACGGCGAGCGCTGGCTGTACGTCAACCCGCTGCAGGTGCGCGACGGCCACACGGACCCCGGCGGCGACCAGTCGGCCCGCCGCACCCGCTGGTTCCGTTGCGCGTGCTGTCCGCCCAACGTGATGCGGTTGCTGGCCTCCCTGGAGCACTACCTCGCCTCCGGCGACACCGGTGGTCTGCAGATCCACCAGTACGTCACCGGCCGCTACGCCGGCGACCTCGGCGGCTCCCCCGTCGCGGTGAGCGCAGAGACCGACTACCCGTGGCAGGGCGCGATCGGTCTGACCGTGGAGGAGACCCCGGCCGAGCGTCCCTGGACCCTCTCGCTGCGCATCCCCCAGTGGTGCCGCGAGTTCCGGGTCCGATGCGCGGACGCGGTGTACGACCAGAACGACACGCCCGTGACCGACGGCTGGCTGCGGCTCCAGCGCGTCTGGGCACCCGGTGACCGGGTCGTCCTCGAACTCGGCGTGGAGCCCCGCCTCACGGCCGCGGACCCCCGGGTGGACGCCGTACGCGGCTGCGTCGCGATCGAAGCCGGGCCCCTCGTGTACTGCCTGGAAGGCGTCGACCACCCCGGCGGCGGTCTGGACGACGTCGTCCTCGACACCGCTCTGCCCCTCGCCGTGAAGCACCGCCCGGACCTGCTCGGCGGCATCACCACCGTCATCGCCGCAGGCCGACGGCGGTCCATCCCTGACGAGGGCTGGTGGCCGTACCGGAGTGCGGAAACCACCCCCGCGCCGCCGTCCGGCGAGCCCCTCGAACTCACCGCGATCCCCTACTACGCGTGGGCCAACCGCCGAAACGGCAGCATGCGCGTCTGGCTGCCCACCTCCTGACCCCGCCGCCGTTCGCCCCCGTCGCCCTCTCCGCGCGCCCCTCCGCACCATCCCGAGACAACGAGGTCATCGTGAGAAACTCCCGCCGTACCCTGATCGTTGCCATCGCCGCCGTCGGTGCGCTCACCTCCGTCGCCGCCTGCGGAGGCGGTTCCGGCTCGTCGGGCTCCTCCGACGCGTCCGCGGGCACGTACACCTTCTGGGACCCCTACCCGCAGTTCGACGCCTCCTCGGCGTGGAGCAAGCTCGTCTCCACGTGCGGTTCCGGCGCCGGGGTCAAGATCAAGCGCACCGGCATGGACACCACGGACCTGGGCAACAAGGCACTCCTCGCCGCCCAGCAGGGCAACGCCCCCGACGTCATGCTCGTGGACAACCCGGTCGTCTCCACCCTGGTGGAGGCGGGGATCCTCAACAAGACGAGCGACCTCGGCCTGGACACCAAGTCGATCCAGGCGAACATCCTCGGCGCGGGCACCATCGACGGCGCCTCCTACGGCGTGCCGATCGGCGCCAATACCCTTGCGCTCTACTACAACAAGAAGGTCCTCTCCGCCGCGCACGTCGATCCCGCCTCGGTCAAGGACTGGGCTTCGCTGACCGCGGCCCTCAAGAAGGTCAAGGGCGCCGGCAAGAAGGGCATCACCTTCTCCGCGATCAACACCGAGGAGGGCAGCTTCCAGTTCCTGCCCTGGTTCTGGGGCTCCGGCGCCGACCTCACCAAGCTGAACTCCGCCAAGGGCGTGGCCGCACTGACCCTGTGGAAGCAGTGGGTCGACGCGGGGTACGCCCCCAAAGACGTCCTGCAGAACACCCAGACCACCAGCTGGCAGGAGTTCGCCACCGGCGACTACGCGTTCAGCGAGAACGGCACCTGGCAGCTCGGCAACGCCGAGAAGGCCGGGTTCGACTACGGCGTCATCAGCATCCCCGGCCAGAACGGCGGTGCGGCACCGGTGCCGACCGGAGGCGAGTTCGTCACCGTGCCCGTGCAGAAGGACAGCGGGCGCTACGACGTCACCAAGAAGATCGTCACCTGCCTGACCAACCCGGCCAACCTGCTGTCCACGGACACCACCCTGGCCTACGTCGCCCCCGTGGCGGCTGTACAGACCAAGCAGTCCACCGCCAACCCCGAGCTCAAGCCGTGGGTCGACGCGGTGGCCGCGGCACGCGGACGCACCAGCGGTGGCCTGGGCACCAAGTACCCGACCATCTCGCAGCCGTTGTGGACGGCCGTCCAGTCCGCCCTGTCCGGCGGTCAGAGCGCCCAGTCAGCCCTCGACGCCGCGCAGACGGCCGCAGCCAAAAACTGACACCTACGCCCTCACGGCACCGTGGCCCCTTCCACCTGCCCCGTACGGAAACCGGTTCCGCCCGGACACCACCACCCCGGGCCGGCCACCCGCAACCAGGAGTTCTCATGACCACCGCCCGCGTCGACCGCCGCCCGCGCCGGTCCCCGGTCAGGCTCGCGGCGACCGACGCCGACGACGGGGCGGACGCCTCGGCGCTCCGGCGCCGCGAACGCCGCAAGAGCCGGCTGACCGCACTGGCGTTCCTCGCGCCGCTGGCCGTCTACCTCGCCGCGTTCTACGTCTATCCCCTCTACCGCAATCTCGATCTGAGCCTGCGCGACTACACCGTCCGCTCGTTCGTGGCCGGGGACGCGCCCTTCTCGGGGTCGGCCAACTTCCGTACGGTCCTGGACGATCCCACGTTCGGTCCCGCGATACGGCACACAATGATCTTCACCTTCGTGTCGATCGCCTTCCAGTACCTGGCGGGGCTCGCCCTCGCGGTGTTCTTCAACCGGCACTTCCGGCTGGCCGGCATCCTCCGGGCGCTGTTCCTGATCCCCTGGCTGCTGCCGCTGATCGTGTCGGCGTCCACCTGGTCGTGGATGTTCAACAGCGAGTCCGGCGTCCTCAACTACGCCCTCCAGCTGGTGGGCGTGGCCCCGGTCAACTGGCTCAACTCACCGAGCTGGGCGCTGGCTTCGGTCATCATCGCCAACATCTGGATCGGCATCCCGTTCAACCTGGTCATCCTCCACAGCGGTCTGCAGAACATCCCCGGCGAGCTCTACGAGGCCGCCGCGCTGGACGGGGCGAGCACCTGGCAGCAGTTCCGCCGGATCACCTTCCCCCTGCTGCGGCCCGTCTCGGCGATCACCCTGCTGCTCGGCCTCGTGTACACCCTCAAGGTGTTCGACCTGATCTGGATCATGACCAAGGGCGGCCCGGGCGACGCGTCGTCGACTTTGGCGACCTGGTCGTACCAGCTCGGATTCGGCACGTTGCTGCCCAGGTTCGGGCCGGGAGCGGCAGTCGGCAACATCCTCATCCTGATCGCCCTCGCCTTCGGCCTGCTGTACATCCGCGTCCAGAGGAGGCAGGAAGCATGACGCCCCGTAAGGGTTCCCGCCGCCACACCGTCATCGGGATCGTCCTCACCGCCGTGATGCTGTTCCCGGTGTACTGGATGATCAACGTGTCCCTCACCCCGCAGCAGGACATGCGCAAGAGCCCACCCGACCTGCTGCCCCTGCACCCCACCTTCGAGGGCTACCGCGCCGTCCTGAACGACCAGTTGCCCTACCTCGGCACCAGCCTGCTCATCGGTCTGGGCACGGTGGTCCTCACCCTGCTCCTCGCCGCCCCCGCGGGCTTCGCACTGGCCAGACTGCGGCCGTTCGGCGGGGGATTCCTCGGCCTGGTGCTGCTGGTCGCCCAGATGATTCCCGGCATCGTCATGGCGATGGGCTTCTACGGCATCTTCCTCGACCTCGGCCTGCTCAACTCCTGGTGGGGCCTGATCGTCGCCGACTCGACCATCGCCGTGCCCTTCGGCGTCATGATCTTCACCGCCTTCATGTCGGGCATCCCCGGCGAACTCATCGCCGCGGCCCGCATCGACGGGGCCGGCACCTTCCGGATCTTCCGCTCGGTCGTCCTGCCGGTGAGCCGCAACGCGATCGTCACCGTCTCCCTCTTCAGCTTCCTGTGGGCCTGGTCCGACTTCGTCTTCGCCAACACCCTTGACAGCGGCGGCGACTGGCGGCCGATCACCCTCGGCATCTACCACTACATCGGCAACAACAACCAGGAGTGGAACGCGATCATGGCCACCGCCGTCGTCGCGTCCCTGCCCGCGGCGGTGCTGCTCGTCCTCGCCCAGCGGTACGTGGCCGCGGGTGTGACCGCGGGCGCGGTCAAGGACTGATCCGGCGCCCGCCCCGGCCCACCGACGGCACGAGGCCGGGCCCCTGCTCCTCGCCCGCGTCACCACGCAGGGCTGTCACTCACCGCGCATCCACCCCCCGACGCACCCGACGCCGGCCCCGAGCCGTCCCGGCCGCGCACCACCGACACGTCCCCTCCCTTCTCAGGAGAGCCGCTGATGTCCTATCCGAGCCCCCGTCACCGCCGCGGAGCGACCCCCGGTCGGGCCGGCGCCGCCGCCATCGCCACGACCCTGGCCACCACCGCCCTCGTCCTCACGGGCCCCGCCGCCCAGGCCGCACCCACCTCGTCCACCACCCTGGTGGTCAACGCGAACCAGACCCTGCGGTCGGTCACGCACGTGGGCACGGGAAGCCTCTACGGTCTCGCCGACAACAGCACGCCCGCCGACAGCCTGGTCAGCGCCCTCAAGCCGAACACGTTCGTGCAGATGGCGCCCGGTGGCCACCAACTGCCCAACGGCGAGCCCGCTCCCGCCGGTGACGCGCTCGTCGTGGCGCCGAAGGCCGCCCGGGCCGGCGCCAAGGTCGTCATACGGATGCCGGACTGGTACCCGGACTTCCCCTACAAATGGGTCAGCATGAGCGACTGGCTGTCCGCCGTGGACACCCAGATCGCCTCCGTGAAGTCCTCCGGCGCGACCAACATCGCGGCCTGGGCGATCTGGAACGAGCCCGACCTCAACTGGGACACCGCCAAGGCCGGCCCCTTCAACACCGCCTGGAACACGACCTACAAGGAGATCCGCTCCAAGGACACCACCACGCCCATCCAGGGGCCCAGCTACTCCAGCTGGAAACAGAGCGACATGAACACGTTCCTCACCCAGGCCAAGGCCAACAACACCGTGCCCGACGTCATCGCCTGGCACGAACTCCAGGGCAGCGCGAACATCGCCGCGCACGTCTCGGCGTACCGCTCCCTGGAGTCGAGCCTCGGCATCAGTCCCCGGCCGATCGACATCGAGGAGTACGGCACGCCCTCCGAGATGGGCAACTCCGGCGCCCTCGTCGGCTACGCCGCCAAGTTCGAACGGGCGGGTGTCCGCGACGCCGAACTCGCCTTCTGGAACCACTACGGCACCCTCGGCGACACCCTCACCGACACCGGCGGATCGCCCAACGGCTCGTACTGGACGTACAAGTGGTACGGCGGCATGTCGGGGAACATGCTCGTCACCACGCCGCCCGCCCAGACGGGCATCGACGGTCTCGCCTCCCTCAACGGCGCCGGCAACCAGATCAGCGTCCTCACGGGCGGATGCAGCGGCTCCTGCGCGGTGACCGTGAACGGGCTGTCCTCCCTGTCGGCCTTCGGCAGCACGGTCCACGTCAAACTGGAGTACAGCCCCAACACCGGGCGTACGAACGCATCTTCCGGTCCGATCACCGTCTCCGACGCGGACTACGCGGTCTCGGGCGGCTCCGTCACCGTACCGGTGGCGATGAACGACGCCGACGGCTATCACCTGGTGATCACCCCCAGCGGCACCGACTCCTCGCTGGCCGGGCGCTACCAGATCACCAACAGGAACAGCGGTCGCGCCCTGGACACCCTCAACGCGGGCACGGCTCAGGGGACTTCGGTCGTCCAGGCGGCATCCACGACCGGCACCGACCAGAACTGGACCCTGGTGGCGGCCGGCTCGGGCCTGTACAAGATCGTCAACCAGAAGAGCGGCCTGGTGCTCGGCATCAACAGCATGAGCACCGCGGACGGTGGAACGGCCCTGATCTGGGGTGACAACGGCACCGCCGACCATCTCTGGCAGGTGATCCCGGCCCGCGACGGCTACTACAAGATCGCAAACTACAACAGCGGCCGACTGCTCGGTGTCGACCAGATGAGCACCTCCGCCGGCGCCCAGGTTCTCCAGTGGACCGACAACGGCACCGCCGACCACCTGTGGAGGCTCACCTCGCGCTGAGGCGCCCGGCGACAGCCCCACGTCCGCCGCACACCGCGGGCGCGGGGCTGTCATGTGCGGCGGACGCCTCTCTACGACGTACGACGACGAGGTGGAGCAGACGGGAGGGCGCCCGCGGTCACCAGGCGCCGTGGTGAACCAGCCCGAGGACCAGGGCCGCCGACGCGGTCAGCAGGAACACGATCCCGCCCACGATGTCGTGGGAGCCGACCCTTAGGTGGGCGGTGATCGCGCCGATGAAGTACAGCACGAGTCCGATGGCGGCGAGGGTCCCCAGCACCGGCACGGCGAGCCCGGCCAGCAGGCCCACGGTGCCGGCTGCCAGCAACAGGCCGAGAACGGGGACCCACTTGCGGGGCAGGCCCTTCATGTCCGCCTGGGTCTTGGGGTATTCGTGGCCACTCAGATAGGTGACGGCGGCGGCACCGTTGAAGACGGCGCCGAGGATGGTGACCGTGACGTAGGCAGCGAACACGGGTTCTCCGTTCTGACAGGGCGGGTGTCACCGGCACTCCGTTCGCGGGATGCCGGTCGCGTGAACGACGAACCCGGCGACCGGATATGTGACATCGGCCCGCGTCGACGGCGGGGAGCGTGGCAGTATGCCGACATGTTCCTGATCCGAAAGGGCGATGCCGCGTAGGCGTCCCAAGGCCGTCCGCTCGGAGCGGTGGCGACCGGGCAAGCATGTGCCGGTCACTCGGATCCCGGGCGTGTCAGCCCGAACTCACGCAACGGTGCGACGCGTTGAAGCCGAGCACCTGTGGCCGAACGCGGTCTCCGGCGCCCTGAGCCACTGGGAGTGGGCTTTCAGGCAACCGCGGCGATATCTGTCCGGCCCTGTGGAGAGCCCCGACGTCGAGGATGCCCGGGACACCCTGGAAATGGCCCTGTGCCGGCTGCCCGGAGGAGCCAGAGCGGATCTGGGCCGCCTGGTGGAACGCATCGACGCGGAGTTCGTACGACGTACGCTGCCCGACCCGACGTGGGAGAAGGCGTGGGCCGGAGCGCCCCGGTGGTGGCGACGCGTTCGGGAGTGGTGACGCCCGCGGTCAACGGCCGGTTCGATGCGCGGGGCGGCCTGGTGGCCGCACCCTCAACTCCGAGTCGGTGACAGACGGTTCACGGCCGACAGACAGGAGGGCTGTCGCGACCGTGGGCGTGTCCTTCTGTCCGCGCTCCCACGGCGGCGCTTCGCCGGCCGTTCAGCATCTCCCCGCGGACTTCCCGGCCACGGTGAGCAGCATCTGCGTCGGCTCCCGAGCGTGACTGACGGGATCCGGGAAGATGTTCAGGCCGTGGGCGACGAGTGCCCCTTCGTGCAGCAGCATGAGTGTCCGCCCCAGATGGTCGGCCTGGTCCGGGGCGACGCCGCCGGCGAGGCCGGTGAACAGGGCGAGCATCCACTCCTTCTGTCCCACGATGATCGAGTGTGCGGGGTGGGAGGCATCGCTGATCTCAGCGTGGGCGTTGACCATGCCGCACTCTTGGAACCGCTCTCCCCCACCCAGGCGAGCGTGGCGTCGAACACGGCCAGCACCCGCGCCACCGATTCCGGCTCCGCGGCGTCGAGATACCGGGTGAGGAAGGCCCGCCAGCGTTCGTCGCGATCAGCCAGGTACTCCACGACGACCTGCTCCTTGGAGCCGAACCGGTCGTAGAGGGTCTTCCTCGTCACCCCCGCCTCGGCGGCGATCAGGTCGACTCCGACGGCGTGGATCCCGCGCTCGTAGAACAGCCTCCCCGCGGCCCCCAGCACCCCGGTCAGCGCACGACGTCGAAGACGTTCTTCTGGAGGCCGTTGGAGTACACCTCGTGCTCGACGAGCTTCAGCTTCTGGGTGTCCTTGTCCGTGGTACTGAACAGGCGCTTGCCGGCGCCGAGCAGCAGGGGAAAGACGAGCAGGTGGTAGCGGTCGATGAGGCCGGCGTCCGAGAGGCCGTGGTTCAGCTGGGCGCTGCCGTGGACGATGATCGGGCCGCCGTCGGTCTGCTTGAGGGCGGCGACGTCGTCGAGGGAGCGCAGGATGGCGGTCTCGCCCCAGTCGGAGACGAGCTTGTCCTCGGTGAGGGTGGTGGAGACCACGTACTTCGGCATGGTCTTGTAGAGAGCGAACTCCGGCATGTTCGGCCAGACGGGGCTGAAGGCCTCGTAACTGGCGCGGCCCATCAGCATCGCGCCGGACTCCTGCTGCTCTCTCCCCTTGATCTCGAACGCCTCGGGGACGAAGTCGATGTCCTTGAAGGTCCAACCGGCGTTGCGGTATCCGGGCTCGCCGCCGGGCCCCTCGACGACGCCGTCGAGCGAGACGAAGGCCGTGCTGATCACAGTGCGCATGGGAGGACTTCCTGGGGTGTGTGGTGGCTGTTCGTTCTTCGGGTGTCCTGTGGGCTTCACGGCTCGGACGGTGCGGGTTCTCCGTCACGGCGGCGCTCAGCACCACTCCAGGATCCTGCCGACAAATTTTTTTGTCAAGGCGAGAAAAGTAGTCGGTGAGGGGCATCAGCTCCTTCGCCGCCCTGGGCACGGGGATGCCGAGCGGGAGCTCACCGGGCGGGCAGTGGTCTACGGAGCGGTCGCTTCGAGGAGGTGGGGGCCGTTGTTGCGGACGCTGTTGACCGCCGGCGACACCGACCGGGCGTCCAGGTGGCCGCCGGCAGGCTGGGTAAGCAGCGCGCGTAGTTCGTCCGGGTCCTGGTGGCGGGGGTCGAGCCACTCGTCGTAGTGCTCCGCGGTGAGCGCGAGGGGCATCCGCGGGTGCACGTGGCCGGCCGCGTCGGTGGCCTCGGTGGTGATGATGGTGCAGGTCGTCAGCCAGGCAGCCGGGTCGTCGTCCTGCTTGACCGCCGGATCGCGCCAGTACTCGTACAGGCCCGCGAGCGCCATCACCTGGTCGTCCTCGGGGTGGATGAAGTACGGCTGCTTGCGGTTCCTGCCCGTGCCGTGGTCCTTGATCTGCTGCCACTCGTAGAAGCCGTCGGCCGGCAGCAGGCAGCGGCGCTTGGCGAACGCGCTGCGGTAGGCGGGCTTCTCGTGCACCGTCTCCACCCGCGCGTTGATCATCCGCGCTCCGGCCTTCGCGTCCTTCGCCCACGAGGGCACCAAGCCCCAGCGCAGCGGCCGCAGTTGCCTGGACTGCGGCGCGCCGTCGTCGCTCCCCCGCGCCGAGCGCTCCAGGACGGCCCACACGGGGTCGGTGGGCGCGACGTTCCAGTTCGGCGCGAGCGCCTCCTCGGCTCGCCAGTCGGTGACCTGGAAGAGTTGGACCAGGTCCTCGGGGCTTCGGGTGGAGACGTAGCGGCCGCACATGGGACCACCATGTCACCCTCGACGGCGCCGCGGCCTTCGTCCACCGGCCCGTGTCGGGACGTGGACGCCGGGGATGCGTGGGCGACCGTCCTACCGACAGGGGCCCGCCGCCGAGCGGAACCGGGACCGGGACCGGGAACGGGACCGGCCCAGGGGCCACCTCCCCCGCCGCCGCGGAACGACGGCTTGGCGCCGCCCCCCTCTCTTAGCCGACCGGTCTAGTACTTCGCTACACTCCAGGTGTGGGACGAACCAGTGACGCCAAGCAGAAGATCCTCGGAGCCGCGCGCTCGCTGATCGAGGAGCGCGGCTACACGGCTCTGGGCGTGGCCGAGATCTGCAAGGCGGCCGGCGTGCCGAAGGGCAGCTTCTACTACTTCTTCGAGTCGAAGGAGGCCCTGGTGCTCACCGTCGTCGACGAGCACTGGGCGGACCAACAGCACGACTGGGCACGCGTACTGGGCGGTGGCGCTGATCCGCTGCAGCGGTTGCGGCAGCTGTTCGAGGAGACCGAAGCCGCCCAGCGCGCCGGTCAGCAGGGCTGCGGCACGGTGTCGGGCTGCCTGTTCGGGAACCTCACCCTTGAGCTGAGCAACCAGACGGATGCCGTGCGGGCGCGACTGCAGGAGATCTTCGACGCACAGGTCGACATGGTCGAAGCGGTCGTCGCCGAAGCACAGGAGCGCGGCGACGTCTCCGTGACCGACACCCGGGAGGCGGCCCGGGCCGTGGTCGCCCAGCTGGAGGGCCAGGTGATGCTGGCCAAGCTGTACAACAACACCCAGCGCCTGACACCCCTCTGGGGCAACTGCCTGGCGCTCATCGGCGCCTGCTGACTGGGGAAACGGTCGCGGCATGCGCTGACAGCCAACCGCTCGAAGCGGCCTCGCTGCGGCCGCCACCAGCACCGATGCCACGGCCGACGGCCTCGCTGCCGAGCGGCGCGGCCTCCCCGCGCGGGTAGCATGGCGCGCGTGGAACTGCGCCAGCTGAGGTACTTCGTGGCGGTCGCCGAGGAGCTCAACTTCGGCCGGGCCGCCGAGCGGCTGCTGATCGCGGGGCCCTCCCTCTCCCAGCAGATCAAGTCCCTCGAACGGGACCTGGGCGTGCGCCTGTTCGACCGGGACCGGCGCTCGGTCTCCCTCACTCCGGCCGGAGCCGCCCTGCTCCCCCACACCCGTGCCCTGCTGGACCGCGCCGACGACCTCCAGCGCCGGGCCGGCCGCCTCTCCGGCTCGGAGTCGGTCCGGCTCGGATACGTCAACTGGCTACCGGCAGACCTGACTTCGCGTACGGCGGCGGTGGCCCGGGTGCATGTCGACGCCTGGGTCGCGCCCTCGCACACCCAGGCCACCCGGGTGGCCGACGGCAGCCTCGACCTCGCCGTGTGCTGGGTGCGCACCGAGGACCTCCGGCGGCTCGGGCTGCGGGCCCGGCTCATCGGCGCCGACCGGCTCTACGCGGTCGCCAAGGGCGCCGACCTCGGTGACGCGCCCGGCGTGGCGGCTCAGGACATCGACGTCCTCATCGACGACGACGTCACCTCCTGGGCGTCGTGGAACGCGTACGGCGAGGAACTGGCCCGGTCCACCGGCGCCCGTACGGTACGCATCTCCGACGGGGCCGTCACCGGTCCCGCCTTCTTCGACCACGTCCGCCGTTGCCGTCGCCCGGCCCTCAACTCGCCCAAGGGGCAGACCGCGCCGCTTCCGCCCGACCTGGTCCGCCGCGAGATCGTGGCGCCCAAGGTCTACTGGACCTGGTCCCTGGTCCGGCGCGAGAACGAGGACCGCGCCGGGGTCCTGGCCGTGGTCGACGCCCTGTGCGACGACGTGGGCGACCTCGGCCTCCACGCCCCGGACGTCTGGCTGCCCGCCGCCGATCCGCACGCGTTCCCCCGCTGAGCCGCCCGCACTCCCCCGCTGATCTGCGCTGCGAGTCCGCGCCTCACAGGCGGGAGGAAACGGGTCCCGCGACAACCCCCTCCGACCTTTGACGTCGCCCGTCAGCCGACCTACATTCCAAATAGTCGACCGGTCGGCTAGTGACCGGTCAATCGTTTCGGAGAAGGTCATCATGAGCACGCAGCACCAGAAGGTCGCCGTCATCACCGGCGCGTCACAGGGCATCGGCGCCGCCCTCGTCGAGGCCTACCGCAAGCTGGGCCACGCCGTCGTCGCCACCTCCCGCACGATCGCCCCGGTCGAGGACGCCGGTGTCCTGACCGTCCAGGGCGACCTCGCCGACCCGGCCACCGCGGCGCGCGTGATCAGCGCCGCCGTCGAGCGGTTCGGCCGTATCGACACCCTGGTCAACAACGCGGGCGTCTTCGTGGCGAAGCCGTTCACCGAGTACACGGCCGAGGACTACGCCTCGGTGACGGGCATCAACGTGGCCGGGTTCTTCCACATCACCCAGCTCGCGGTGCCGCATCTGCTGGCGCGGGGCGGCGGTCACATCGTCAGCGTCACCACCAGCCTGGTCGACAACGCGGACGCCGACGTCCCGTCCGTCCTGGCCTCGCTGACCAAGGGCGGCCTGCAGTCCGCCACCAAGTCGCTCGCCATCGAGTACGCCACCCGCGGGCTGCGCGTCAACGCGGTGTCGCCCGGCACGATCAAGACCCCCATGCACGCCGAGGAGACCCACGAGTTCCTCGCCGCCCTCCACCCCGTCGGCCGGATGGGCGAAGTCAGCGACATCGTCGACGCCGTCCTCTACCTGGAGAACGCTCCGTTCGTCACCGGCGAGATCCTGCATGTCGACGGCGGCATGAGCGCCGGACACTGAACCACTCGATTCGCTCGACGGGAGACACCGCGATGAGTACGACAACGGGCAACGAGACGATCCTGCGTGGCGTCCTCGACCGATGGAAAGCGGCCGTCGGCGCACACGACCCGCAGCGGGTCGCGTCCGGCTTCACGGAGGACGCGATCTTCCAGGGCCTGCACCCCTACAGTGTCGGACGCAAGGGCATCGCCGAGTACTACGACTCCCAGCCGCTCGGCATGACAGCCGCGTACCGGATCCTCGAAACCCGGCGCCTCGCGGACGACCTGCTGCTCGGGTACCTGGACGTCGACTTCTCCTTCACCGACCGGCCCACGCTCGCCGTCAAACTCGCCGTGCTGCTGAAGCGTGCCGAGGACGACTGGTCGATCGTCCACTACCAGGTGTCCCGCCTCGGCTAGCCGGTCCCGGTCCGCTGCGGCCCGGCCCCGGCGCGGTCCGTCCATGGCCCGCCGGGGCCGGCCGGTGCTGAGCTCCGGCGGCGTGCCGGTGCGCACCCGCGATACGGAGTCCGGTCGTACAGGCGGTCGCATCAGACGGAGTCCTGGTCGCACGACAAGCGGGTACCGCACGAGTTGCGAGGCCAGGTGTCGAGCGAGACGGTGGTTGACGACCGGACCTCGTGACGCGGCCGCCCGGCGTCCGGCCCGCCGGACCTCACCACCGATGGGGTGATCTCCCGGCCCGCCCCGTGTTTCTCGAACCGGTGTGACTTCTCGGCCGCCTCCAGGCCGTGCCCGGGAAAGGTACGTCATGGCCCAGCAGGTGACCTGTCGCACGGTCTACGAACAGACGCCCTTCGAGGACTTCGAGGACGGCACCCGGGTGCTCGTCGACCGCGTCTGGCCGCGGGGCATCAGCGAAGAAGCAGCGCATCTCGACGAATGGCTGAGCACTGTCGCGCCATCCGCCGCGTTGCAGCGCAGCTACAGCCAAGAATTCCTGCAGTACTCCGAGTTCCGCCACCGCTATCTGGCCGAACTCGGGGATCCTGAGCACCGACAAGCGGCGAACCACCTGCGCGACCTGGCCGAACACACGAGGCTGACCCTGCTGACCTCCGCCGAGGACCCGCACGGCGGCCATGTCGCCGTCCTCGCGGAATGGCTGGCCGACGGGGAGCGTGCGCAACCTGATCCGCCCCCGCGTGGGTACCTGACGCGTGTGTCCTCCGCGGTCGCAAACCTCAACGCCGGGGCGTTCGCCTTCGTCATGGGCACCGGCATCGTCTCCACCGGCCTGAACATCAACGGCGCGCACACCGCCTCCGCGGTTCTGCTGGTGATCGGCCTGATCGGCTGCGCGGTGCTGCTGCCCGCCTACGCCTGGCGTCTGCTGGGCATGCGGCAGCGCGTCGTCGCGGACTTCGTCGGGCCGCGCGGGTTCTCGTTCCTCACCGTCTTCATCGCCGCCGACGTGATGGCCGCGCGCCTCGCACCGGACGGCCACACTGCGGTGACCGGCGCGTTCCTGGCCTTCGGAACGGTGGGGTGGTTGCTGCTGGGCTACGCGATTCCCCTCGGATTGATCACCAGCGCACGACGCAACCCCTCGGTCGACCACGTGAACGGCACCTGGTTCCTGTGGGCCGTGGGGTCGGAGTCGGTGGCCGTGGCGGCGGCGGCGCTGGCTCAGCAGGTGTCGGGCCCACAGTTGCCGACCCTTGCCCTGGTCTGCTGGGGCATCGGCCTGGTGCAGTACCTGTTGGTCGCCGGTCTCGTCCTGGGCAGGCTCCTGACGCGGCCGGTCGAGCCGCGAAGCCTCATGACGTCGTCCTGGATCTTCATGGGGGCGGCGGCGATCACCGTACTCGCCGGAACGAGACTGCTCGAACTGCCCTCCGGAAGCATGCTGCTGTCACGTCCGGCCATCGCCGGCTCGTCGGTGGTCCTCTGGTCGTTCTCCACCTGGCTGATCCCGCTGCTGCTCGCTCTGGGTGTCTGGAAGCACGGCATGCGGAAGATCCCGTTCCGTTACGAGCTCGGCTGGTGGAACCTGGTGTTCCCGATCGGCATGTACGGGGTCACCACCCACGAACTGGGACGTACGACGGGAACCTCATGGCTGACCACACTGGGCCGGTGGGAGATATGGGTCGGCGCACTGGTCTGGCTGGCGGTGATCACCGCCATGGCGGTGGCCGCGGTCCGGCCCCGCCTCCCGGCCGGGCACGAGGGCGCCGCCGTCGGCTCCTCCACCTGACGGCCTGGTCGCCGTCACCTGACCGAGCGGTTCAGTGACCGGCGTTCTGGCCGCCGTCGACGTGGAGGATCTCGCCGGTGACGAAGGGGGCGTTCTCCAGATAGACGATCGCGTCGACGACGTCGCTGACCTCTCCCATTCTTCCCAGGGGATGGCTGCGGGCGAGTGAGCCGTCGTCCGCTCCCGAGTTCATCGGCGTCCTGATCACGCCCAGGGCGACCGCGTTGCTGCGGATACCGCGGGCCGCGTACTCGATGGCCAGAGCCCGGGTGACGGACTGCAGTCCCCCCTTGGTCAAGGAGGCCAGTGCCGCGGTCACCGAGGAGTTGGCGTGGTCGGCCAGACTCGTGCTGATCTGGACGACATGACCGCCGCCCTGGCGGAGCATCTGCGCGACGGCGAGCTGCGTGACGAAGAAGAAGCCCGCCAGGTTCACGCCGGTGATGGCCTCGAAGTCGGCCCGGGTGTACTCGGTGAACGGCTTGGCGATGTAGATGCCGGCGTTGTTGATCAGGGTGTCGACGCGGCCGAACCGCTCGATGGCTGCCGCGACCACGTGCTCGGCCACGGCGGGGTCGGCGATGTCGCCCCGGACCGCGAGGACATCCGGATCCGGCCCGGCGGCGATGCTCCGCGACGTCGCCACGACGCCGTACCCGAGCTTCCCGTACGCCTCGACCAGGGCCGCACCGATGCCCTGCGAGGCACCCGTGATGACGGCGACCTTCCTGCCCGGCACGCTCATGCTGGCCCTCTTCCGTCGTGACCTACGAAGCGATCCCCCGGTGACCCGCCTGCGGACGGCGCCTGCCTACCTGTGCGGCAGCCCCAGGTAGGGGAACCCGGCCAGCAGGTCGTCGTGCGGAGGCACCCTGCCCGAGGCGGCCTTCCTCGCTGACGAAGACCATCCGAACTCCCGCCGTACCGCCCTGCCCGCCTGCGGCTGCGGCCCGGCGGGCGGGTTGTGCCCTCCTCCACAGTGGCGGGCGAGGGTGTGTCGTCGCGCCCGTGGAACTCACTGGCCGGCGCACGGCCAGGGAACTTCACGGGCGCGAGCGTTCACCCGGCCGTCCGATGCTGGACCGAGCAACGTCTGAGACGGACGGACAGGGAAGGCCTGGTCACGACCACCACCCGGTTGCCCACCGAGGTCGCCGCGCACGGTTCGCGGGTACGCCCGACCGGTTCCTCGATCACCCACCGGCACTCAGACGAAGCAGGCAGTGACCGCGCGGGAGGACGCAGTGAACGATCTCTCGGGAAACACCGTCGTCGTCATCGGCGGCAGCTCCGGCATCGGGTTGGAGACCGCCCGCCAAGCACACGCGGCCGGGGCGAAACTCATCCTCACCGGTCGTGATCAAGGACGGCTCGACGCCGCCCGGGACGAGCTGGGGGCGTTGGCCGCCACACTCGTCCTGAGCGACGCCGAGGGCCTGCGCCGGTTCTTCGCCGAGCTGCCCCTGCCCGTCGACCACGTACTGGTCAGCGGCGGCGGCCCCGTCTATGCGCCGATCCTCGAGATGGACTTCGATCAGGCACGGAGTGTGCTCGACGAACACGTCCTGGGGTCGCTGCGCATCGCCAGGGAGTGCGCGGACCGTGTCCGCCCCGGCGGATCACTGACGTACATCACGGGCACGCACGCCCGTCGTCCCGGCGTGGGCCTGAGCATCGCGGCCGTCGCGGCGGCCGCACTGCCCGCCGTCGTCGCGAACGCCGCCCTCGAACTCGCCCCGATGCGGGTCAACGCGATCGCCGCCGGGTTCGTCGACACCCCGTTGTCGGCGCACCTGCTCGGCGACGAGATCGAGGCCCGCCGGGAACAGCTGCGCGCCACGCTGCCCATCAGGCGCGTCGTCGGACCGGCGGACGTGGCGGCACTCGCGCTGCACCTGATGACCAACACGGCCCTGACCGGCGCGACCTACGACGTGGACGGCGGCCAGCAGCTCATCCCTTGAGGCCCCACTCCGGCGCCAACTCGCCGTGAGGCAGAGCGTCCCGCAGCTGCCTGCGGGAGGTGATCGACAGCTTGGTGAAGACCTTGCGCAGATGCCACTCGACCGTCCGCGGGCTCAGGAAGAGCCGCGTCCCGACCTCCGGGTTGGACAGACCGGCCCGCACCAGCAGCGCGATCTGCCGCTCCTGCGGCGTCAGTTCGTCACTCGACGACGCCTCGACCGTGCGCTTGCGCGCGGACTCCCCGGTGGCGAGCAGCTCGCGGCGGGCCCGTTCGGCGAACGCCTCCATCCCGATGGACACGAAGATCTCGTACGCCGTGCGCAGATGCTCACGGGCCTGGACCCGCTGCCGCCCACGGCGCAGCCACTCCCCGTACAGCAGGTGGGCCCGCGCGAGTTCGGGACGCAGCTGCGTCCGGCCCAGGCGCTCGACCGCCGCACGGTACAGGCGGTCCGCGGCCGCTCCCTGGTGCAGCAGCGCCCGTGACCGGGCCAGCGTTCCCTGCGCCCAGTCGGTCTCACACGGTTCCGCCGCCTCCGCGAGCCGTTCGAGCGCACCGCGGGCGGTTTCCTCGTCCCCGACACGCACGGCGGCCTCGACGAGTTCGGGCAGCACCCACACCGAGACCCACAGCCCCGCCGTCCGCGTACCGGCCCGGGCCGCCGACATCGCCTGTTCGTAGCGGGCGAGACCGTTGTAGAGGACCGCAGCCGCCCACTGCGCGCCGGCGACCCCCATCAACCGGCCGCCCGCTCCCGCCTCTTCGATCGTGCCGGCGATGAGTGCCTCCGCTTCGGCGCCCCGGCCCCGCAGGGCGCTGAGCCGCAGCTCGACGCACGGCGCGATGGGAACGCCGGTCGCCGCGGCCACGATGTCGGCCTCGGCGACGATCGCCGCCGCGCCGTCGAAGTCCCCGGCCCAGGTGGCCGCCATCCCGAGCGAAGCCAGGCACAACGGGAGTTCGGTCAGGGCGCCGGCGGTCCGGACCACCTCGACCGCCTGGCCGTACATGACGCGAAGGATCTCGTCGTCCCAGAGGGCCGCACTCACGCAGTTGGCCACCCAACCCCACTTCAGGACGTCACGAGCTGGTAGATCCGCCAGTTCGGTCACAGCCCGCCGCAGCACGGGTACGGCGGTGGCGCTCCCGTCGGTGACGAGCAGAGCGCACCCCTTGATCACGAGATCGAGGGCGTGCGGAACGCCCTGGCAGGGCGGCAGTTCGTTCATCGCGCGGGAGATCAGCTCCAGGCTGTCCGCGTCGGCCGCGATCAACGCCGACGCGCCCCACGCGATCAGACAGGTCTCGCGCGCGAGACCCGCGTCGAACGGTTCGAGCCGCTGCGCGGCTCTCAGCAGGAGACGCGGTGCCTCGTCGTCGAGCCCGGCCGCCAATGCGATCCGGCCGCGCAGGAGATCGCATCGCGCGCGCTGGAACTCGGTCCGGGCATCCGTGTCCGCGATGCCGACGAGTGTGCGTGCCCCTTCGAGGTCGCCGGCCTGAAGGGTGGCGGCCGCGGCCGCCACGGCGCGGTCCGCGCGCCGTGAGGTGTCGACGGTCAGAGCGACGGACCGTTGCAGAAACGCCGCCGAGGCGGCCGCCCCACCCCGCGCCTGCGCACGGTCGGCGGACTGCTCCAGTGCGCGGGCGACGCGCTCGTCGGGCTCGGTGGCGGCGGACGCGAGGTGCCAGGCGCGGCGATCCGGGTCGGCCTGCGGGTCGGTGACCTCCGCGAGGGCGAGGTGCGCCGCCCGGCGATCCTCTTCCGTCGCCGACCGGTACGCGGCGGACCGCGCGAGCGGGTGGCGGAACCTGACGCGTACGTCGAACGACAGCAGCCCGTGCGTGCCACCGGCCAGCGCCGCCTCCGTCACACCGAGCCGACCGGCGGCACGCCACACCAGGGCGGGGTCACCGACCGGCTCGATGGCGGCGACCAGCAGCAACAGACGTGTCTGTTCCGGCAGTTCGGCGATCCTGCTCGCGAAGCTCCGCTCGATCCGGCCCGGCACACTGTCGGCGGGTACCGGACCGAATCCCCCGGCCACCTCGCCGACGGCCGGCCCGTGCGGCAACTCCAGCAGGGCCAGGGGATTGCCCCGGGTCTCCGCGACGATCCGGTCGCGGACCTGCTGGTCGAACCGGGCGTGCGTGACCGAGTCGAGCAAGGCGTGGGCGTCGGCGTCACTGAGTCCGGTGACCTCCAACTCCGGTAGTCCGAGCAGCTCCTGAGCCTGCTCGCGGGCGCCGAAGACGAGGGCGACCGACTCCGCAGGCAGCCGGCGGGCGATGAAGCCCAGCACCTGCGCCGAGGCGCGGTCCATCCACTGCGCGTCGTCGACGACGCAGAGCAAGGCGCGTTCCACCGAGGCGTCCGAGAGCAGACCGAGCACCGCGAGGCCGACCAGAAGGCCCGGGGGCGGAGCCCCTGTCCGCGTCCCGAACACCGTCTCCAGCGCACCGCGCTGGGGGTCGGGCAGGCTCTTCAGCCGGACGAGCAGCGGAGCGCACAGCTGGTGCAGGACCGCGAAGTCGAGTTCCCGCTCGGATTCGATGCCGACGGCGCGCAGCACACGCAGATCGGCGGCGGTGTCCATCAGGTGGGCGAGCAGCGCCGATTTCCCCACGCCGGGCGCGCCGTGGACGACGAGTGCACGGCTCTCCCCCGCGCGGACCGCGTTGATCATCTCGTCGAGGAAGGCACATTCGCTCTGCCGCCCGAGCAGCCCTGCCTGCGTCCCGTGCCCTGCGTTGTGCCCCGGAGATGCCACCGTTGCCCGCCTTTGCCGGTTTTTCCGCCGGACACACTGCACGCTACAGCGGCGTCATGGTGGCACGCATCTTCACCTGGTGGGCCCTGCTGTCGAGGAGAGCGCGCCTATCGGGCCCGCGCTCCCGCGTCGGCCGGGCGCCTGTCCCAGCCGTGGAACGCGGAGTGGTCGCCGGAGTCCCAGGCCTCGCGCAGGCCGGGAGTGCTCAGGTCCCAGTCCGGTCGGATCTCCCGTGTGACAGCGGCGAGATCGCGCCACAGGTCGTAGGGCGAGGGCCGGCCCCAGAACCAGTAGCCGTTGTAGACGGTGTGCACGATCAGCCCCGGCTTGAGCACCAGCGTGTGCGGGATCATCGGATCGTGATCGGGGTCGGTGTACTCCTGAATGTCGAGTGCCCGCTGGACGGTCCTCTCCGGATCGGACAGGAACGGCCACTGGGCCCCGACGGAGAGACGGAACTCCTGCAGTGTGTGGTGGTCGTCGGTGGCGATCGTCACCATCTGTGTGTAGGCGACCGCGGCCTTCGGCCGGAGCACCGCCGCCATCTCGCGGTGCTGCTGGTGCTCCTTCGGGCAGTAGTGCCCCCGCGCCAGGGTGAGGACCAAGGGGTCGCCGCCCTGCAGTTCGCTGAGTGTGCGGACCTCTCCGGTGTGATCGGGCAACGCGAAGTCCGGAAAGGTGCCCCCTGGGACGATGTCGGGACGCATGAACTCGACCGCCTCTCTCGCTCGCTGTCAGGAAGGCCCGGGATCCACTCGGCCGCCTCTCCCGCGCGCATGCCCAGGACGAAGTGGCCGCCGTCGAGCAGATGGACCTCCGCGCGTCAGCCCGCCCGGCAGAGTCCGAGGCCGGCCTCCCGCGCCTGGGCTGTCGCGCACCGACGCCACGGCCGGCACCGGTGATCAACGCCATGGTTCCGGCAGGCGGCCCCCGATCCGTGGCAGCCGGTGCACGATCCGTGACCGGCGAGGGCCTCAGGACGGCAGTTCGCTGCCGGCCTGTTCCCGCACCATGTACTGCGCGTACCAGTCCGGCCAGTCCGCGTCCTCCGCACCGGTCCTCGCTTCGTGCTCGCCATGCGCCGCGGCCGCGCGGCGCAGCGCGGCCGCCATGTCCTCGGCCGAGGCGAACACCGTGGAGGTCGGGTCCAGGCGCCCCGGCAGCCGGGTGGTGATCTCCTGCAGCAGCCAGCCGTTGCCGTCGGGGTCGCTGAACGACAGGAACGAACCGTAGCTGCCGCGCTGCGGATCCGGACCGGGCACCCGCGCGTCGGTGCCGGCGTGGTGGAAGACGCCGCCGGCATCATGGAACACCTCGCTGACGTCGACGCCGAGCCGCTTCAGCTCGTCGTGGGCTCCGACGATGTCGTCGACGACCAGATGCAGGCCCTGCGCGGAGCCCGCCGCCTGGGAGGTGAGCGAGGTACCGAAGATGACCGATGCCGAGGAACCCGGCGGCGTGACCTGCACGACCCTGAAGTTCTCGTCCGTGGCGACGTCCGCGTCGAGCCTCCAGCCCAGCGCCGTGTAGAAGTCCTTGGCCCGGTCGACGTCGGACACCGGCACCACCACGACCTCCAGCTTCATGTCCATGACCTGCGCCTCCATGTTCGACACGAGCGTCTTCGCGGGGGATCTACTTCACGACCTGAAGCAGCCGCTCTCCCAGTACAGCGGCCGAGTGGGGATTCTGCCCGGTGATCAGGTTCCGGTCCTCCACCATGTACGGCTTCCAGATCTCGCCACGGCTGAACTCGACGCCGAGTTCCTTCAGCTCGTCCTCCAGCAGCCACCGCGTCCTGGACGCGAGCCCGACGGCCTCCTCCTCGTCGTTGGTGAAGCACGTGACCCGGTAGCCCTTGAACGGCGACACGCCGTGGATCCGGGTGGCCAGCATCGCGGCGGGGGCATGGCAGACGATCACGAGCGGCCTGCCCGACTCGAGCTGTTCGGTGAGCAGCCGTCCCGCGTCGGCGTCCACCCACATGTCCTCCATGGGACCGTGGCCGCCGGGGAGGTACACCGCGTCGTAGTCCTCGAGGCGCACGTCGGACAGCTGACGCGGCCGGCGCATGACCTCGGCGGAACGGATGATGGCCTCGAGTTCGAGGGCCGCCTCGACACCGCCCGCCATCTCGGGCCGCAGGCTCATCATGTCGACGTTCGGGGTCACCCCGTTGGGTGTCGCGACGACGACCTGGTGGCCGGCTTCGGTGAGTTGCTTGTACGGGGCCGCGAACTCCTCGGCCCAGTAACCGGTCGCGTACCGGGTGCCGTCCTTCAACGTCAGGTACGTGGCGCCGGACACCATGAACAAGATCTTCGCCATCTGCGATCACTCCTGTCGTCCCGGGCTCGCGGCCGTCGTCCGCGCCGCGGAACCGCCGTGGCCTTCACGCTCCCTCGCGCGGCGGTCGGTCGCACCCGTGGAACACCCTGGTCGACGTCCCGGGCTCCGCGCGGGTCCGCCGGCACGATCACGCCCTCGTTCGCTGCCTCCGGTCCGGCCCGACTGCCCGCTCGCACAGGAGGCGACCCGAGCCGGCTTGCCGCCGGTCTCCTCCGGTCGAGAGGCTGGGATGCCGTACCTCTCAGCAGAGAGCAAGCCGGTCGTAGCGTGCCTGGCGGTCGCCTGCGTACGTTGGGCGCACGGACATCCGTCGCGATCCCGCCCCGCACAGCGGCGGCGCGGTGACCCGCGCACTGCCGCCGGTGTCTGGGCCGTCCAGCGCTCACACCCAATCGTCCAGGAGGCATCCCATGCGTCACGAGCACCGTGCAGCGGGCTCGCGCACCGTGACCGTGTTCGTCTTCCCGGGGGTGCGGCTGCTGGACGTGACGGGTCCCGTCGAGGTGTTCACGACGGCGAACGAGTTCGGCGGGCACTACCGGGTCCAGGTCGTCTCGCAGGACGGCGCAGAGGTGGTCACGTCCGCCGGAACCCGCCTGGGCGCCGACCTCTCGGTCGACGACCTCGCTGAGCCCTCCGACGTTCTGGTGATCCCCGGCGGCCCGGAATGGGAGACGGTGATCAAGGACGACGCTCTGCTGGACGTGGTGCGGCGGCTGAGTGAGCAGGCCGATCGCACGGCATCGGTGTGCACGGGAGCGTTCCTGCTGGCGGCGGCCGGACTCCTGGACGGCCGCCGCGCCACGACGCACTGGCGGCACTCACGGGAACTGGCCCTGCGCTTCCCCTCCGTGCGGGTCGATCCGGACGCCATCTTCGTGCGGGACGGGCGGACGATGACGTCGGCGGGGGTCAGCGCCGGCATCGACCTGTCGCTGGCGCTCGTCGAGGACCACTACGGTGCGGAGGTCGCTCGGGCGGTGGCCAAGGACATGGTCGTCTTCATGCAACGGCCCGGCGGCCAGTCCCAGTTCAGCGTCCGCGCGCTGGCTCCCCACCCCCGTCAGGAGATGCTCCGCCGGGTCCTGGACGCGGTCGCGGAGAATCCTGGGGCCAATCACACACTGTCGGCGATGGCGCGCGGGGCGGGCGTCAGTGTCCGGCACATGAGCCGGCTCTTCTGCGAAGAGGTGGGCACGACACCGGCCCGGTACGTGGAAGAGGTCAGGCTGGAAGCCGCCCAGGCGATGCTGGAGACGGGTGACGACCCCATGGCGGTGGTCGCGCGCCGCACCGGGTTCGGGTCACCCGAGTCGCTCCGCAGGGCGTTCGTGCGACGCCTGGGCGTGACCCCCGGCGCCTTCCGGACGAGCTTCCGAACGACCGGTGTCAGCGCGAAGGACTCGGCGTCCGACAGCGTCTCCTCGTAGCCGAGGACCAACTCCCTTCTGCCCTACGACTATTCGCGCGACGACGGCCTACAGGTCACCCGAGTGCGAGTCGTCGCCGACCGACGCACGTCGAGGCGAGGACCGGGAGTGCGGCCTGGTTGTCCCCGTCTGCGGCCACGGCCACGCGGCCCCCGGCGGTTCAACGCGTCACTGATGTCCGTGGGCGCGGCCCGTGTTCGTGGCCTCGTCCCGCCGACAGGCGGCCGAGACGCGCCGGCCCGGCCGAACAGAAGGCGATCGACGACGAGTTCGACCACTCCGACCCCCGAACCCGATCCACGCACGATGACGCCCGCTCGGTGTCATCTGCCTCGCACAGGTGATGTTGCTGCTCGACGTGACCGTGGTCAACATCGCGCTGCCCCCATCCCGCGAGACCTCGGCTTCACCACGACGGGCCTGGCCTCGGTCGTCAACAGCTACGCCGCCGTCGCGGACCCTCGCCACCCCGAGACTCGTCGCGGAGAGCCGGGCGGCGAAGCGCGGCCGGCCGCAGGTCTCGGCGGGCACCAGTCACACCACCGCGCTACGGCATGCGGGCGTCGACGCGACGACCGCCACCGCGGCCGGCTACGCCCTCAGCTTCGCCGTCGCCGCCGGTGTGACGGCCTTCGGCGCCCAGCTCGGCTTCGTCGGCATCCACCTGACGATCACTGCCACAGCCCGGACGCTGCGGAAGAAGTCACGGCAACGCGCGGCCTGACACGTCACGGACCCCACAGAGGTGAGCCCGCGGCCGGAGATCCGGCCGCGGGGCGATGCGGTGTCTGCGGTTCGGCCGGCCGACCGCGGGGAGCGGCCCGCCGGGCCGGGATCCCGCGGCTCAGCAGGATGCCGTCGGCGGCGCGACCATACGGCGTCGGCCCCGACCGGCGTCAGGCGTCGACCCCAACCGGCCGTCAGGCGTCGGCCCCAACCGGCGTCGGGTGTCGGCCCCCAACGACCCTGACGGCCGCTCCGCGGGGCAGGCGAAGTCAGCGGAAGGCCGACGCCACCAGATCCCGCTGCTGGTCGGCATGCCGCCGGGCGGAGCCCACGGCGGGAGCCGGGGCCTGCGGCCGGCTGACGCATCCGACGGGACGATCCGTCAGCCGCTGGATGCGCGGCCACAGGAACGACCAGGCACCTTGGTTCTCCGGCTCCTCCTGCACCCACCGCACCTCGGCCCAGGCAGGGAAACGCGAGAGCTCCGCGCGGAGTTCATCGGCGGGGAACGGGTGGAGACGCTCCAGGCGGACGATCGCGGTGTCCGAGAGGCCGGAGCCCCGCCGATGGGCGTCCAGGTCGTAGAAGACCTTGCCCGAGCACACCAGTACGCGCCGGACCCGGTCGGCGTCCACCACGTCGTCGGGGACGACAGCGCGGAAGGCGCCTGTGGTGAACTCCGTCAGGGCGGAGGTGGCCGCCTTCGACCGCAGCATCGATTTCGGAGTGAAGACGACCAGTGGCCTTCTGCGCTCGGCGAGGGCTTGCTGCCGGAGCAGATGGAAGTAGTTGCTCGGCAGTGAGGGCACAGCGACGGTCATGTTGTCCTGCGCGCACAGCTGGAGGAATCGCTCGATCCTGCCGGAGGAGTGGTCCGGTCCCTGACCCTCCAGGCCGTGCGGCAGCAGGAGCGTCACCCCTGAGCGCTGCCCCCATTTCTGTTCGGCCGACGAGATGTACTCGTCCACGACCGTCTGGGCGCCGTCGGCGAAGTCGCCGAACTGGGCCTCCCACAGCACCAGGGCGTCGGGGCGCGCCAGGGAGTAGCCGTACTCGAAGGCCAGCGCCGCCAGTTCGGACAGCATCGAGTCGTAGGGCGTGAAGTCCGCGGCCTGCGGGCCGAGGGACCTCAGCGGTGTGTGCTCCACGCCGGTGCGCCGGTCGGTCAGCACGGCATGCCGTTGGCCGAACGTGCCGCGGCGGGAGTCCTGCCCGGTCAGCCGCACCGGAACACCGTCCAGGAGCAGGGAGCCGATGGCCAGAGTCTCCGCGGCAGCCCAGTCGATCGTCCCCACGTCCGGCATCGCGGCACGCCTCTGGAGCTGCGGCAGAACGCGCGGGTGCACGGTGAAGCCCGGCGGCAGTGCGGTCTGCGACGCGATGACGCGCCGGGCGATCGCCTCCGCGATCGCGGTGACCGTCGGAGGGACGACTTCGTCCTCGACGACCCCCGGATCAACGGGATGCACTGAGGTGGGCGCCGCCGGCGTCCGGGTTTCGGCGAAGGCGCGCTCGAGGTGACCCCGGTAGTCCCGGAGAGCGCCCTTCGCCTGCCGCTCGTCGATGTCCCCGCGGCGAACCAGCGACTCGGCGTACAGCGTGCGCACCGAAGGCGTGGCGTCGATGCGGTCGTACATCGCCGGCTGTGTGATGGACGGGTCGTCGACCTCGCTGTGTCCGTGGCGCCGGTAGCAGATCAGGTCCACCACGACGTCCTTGTGGAACGCCTGGCGATAGTCGAAGGCCACGCGCGACCCGGGCGACGGCCTCGGGGTCGTCTCCGTTGACGTGGAAGATGGGGGCCTGGACCGCCCGTGCCACGTCGGTGGCATACGCACTTGAGCGTGCGTCGGCGGCTGAGGTCGTGAAACCGAGCTGATTGTCGATGACGAGGTGGACCGTGCCACCGGTGCGGTAGCCGGGCAGCTGCGACATGTTCAACGTCTCGGAGACCACACCCTGACCGGCGAACGCGGCATCGCCGTGGACGGCGATCGCCAGGACGGCGCGGGCTGCGTCACCGTCAGTGGCCTGGTCCTGCTTGCCGCGGACGACCCCCTGTGCGACCGGCCCGACGATCTCCAGATGCGAGGGGTTCGCCACGACGGAGACCGCGATCGTGCCACCGTTCAGAGCACGGTAGGTGCCCTCGGCCCCCAGGTGGTACTTCACGTCGCCGGATCCCTGCACCGAGCGCACGTCCACCGCGTCCTCGAACTCGTGGAAAATGTCCGCGTAGGACTTCCCCACGATGTTGGCCAGGACATTCAGCCGGCCACGGTGCGCCATACCGATGACGGCTTCACTCGTTCCCTGCCCGATGGCACGGAGCAACAGGGCGTCGAGCAGCACGATCGCCGACTCGCCGCCTTCGAGTGAATACCTTTTCTGGCCCACGTATTTGGTCTGCAGGAACGTCTCGAAAGCCTCAGCCGCCCCCAACCGGTACAGAATCTGCAACTGTTCGGCCCGGTCGGGCCGGGGCTGAGGCGATTCGATCCGCTGCTGAATCCAGCGACGTTCGCCGAAGGACTGGATGTGCATGTATTCGGTGCCGACCGTGCGGCAGTACGACTCCCGCAGGACGTGGAGAACGTCCCGGAGTTTCATGGTGGCCCGTCCGGCGAATCCGTCGACGACGAACTCCCTTTCCACTTCCGCGTCCCGTAGCCCGAACGCCGTGATGTCGAGTTCGGGGTGCGTGGCCGCCGGGCTGTTGAGCGGGTCGGTGTCGGCCACCAGATGTCCGCGCACCCTGTACGCGTGGATGAGCGCGGCGACACGGACGGCCTTGACCGCCGCCTCTTCCGCGTCTTCGTGTGCTGTCACGCTTGCGCCGGTCGGCTGCGCCGGCACTGTTGCCGACGAGGTGAAGAACTGTCTCCATGCCTCATCGACCGAGTCGGGGTCGTTCAGATACCGCTCGTACTGTTCGTCCACGAGCCATTCGTTGAGGCCGAACGCGCGCCCCTGAAGCACCGGTTCCCCGGTGAGTGATTGCGATGCCACGGGGTGGATCGCCTTCTTCCCTGATCTGGAATACCGATGGTCGACACGGCCGGGCCGCCTGGTCGTCCCCCATCGGACCCACGGTTGTCGCCTCACATCAAGGGGAGGCGAGCCGGCCCGTTCGTGTCACACCGGCGAGGCTAGGACGTCGCGAGAGCGGAAGGGACTCCCGGAAAGGACATGGCAGCCTCACATCGGGACATGGCATCGGCCCGGCGGCCTTCGAGGGACAGGCTTGAATGCGCGGCGCCGCCGACATCATGACGGCGGCGGACGTCCTTCTGGAGCAGGCGGCCCTGCGCGACGGCCTGCCCCTCGACCCCGTCGTCGCCCTCGGTGGCGCCCGACACGTCAGCCTTGCCCGGACCCTCCGGCCTCACGTCCGCACACCGCTGACCGGAACCCGGGGCATGGGTGAACAGCCGGCACGACTCGCGGCTCCGCGCGGGGACACCACACGCACCTGACGTGCCTGGCGGCGTGCCGCACCGAGTGGCCGGCCACCACCACCCAGGCCAGGACGAGCAGCGCGTAGAGCACGACGGCCGCCCAGGTGAAGAGGTTCGAGCCGGTCTGCGCCGCGAGGCTGCCGGTGGCGGTCACGCAGGCACCGACCGGGAAGATGAAGGACCACCACGTCGGCGCGAAGGGCAACCCGTGCCGGATCGTCCGTGCGGTCAGCCCTGCGGCGAGCGCCAGCCACAGCATGGCGAAACCCCACATCACCAAGCCGCCCAGCAGCGCGAACACCGCACCGCCACGTGCGTACAACGCGGGCAGCGCACCCGGCGCCGCCACGGCCAGCGCCCCGAGCGCCGTGACCGACTGGCTCAGGGCTCCCAGGCCGATCCACACCGTCGGCACCACGGTCGCGGTGGGCGCGTCGTGGTGCACCAGACGGCCGTAGATCATGGCCAGCACCAGCAGTGTCGCGATGAGTCCGAGTCCGAGCATCGCGTAGCAGCCCAGCAGCAGGGCGAGCCGCATCTGTCCGGCCGGTGCGTAGGGAACGAGGAGCGCGCCCGTCGCGGCGGAGACCATCGGCGGCACCACCGGCATCAACCAGCCGCCGAACGCCGCGTCGGGCGCGAACCGGTGACGGGTCATCATCAGGTAGGGCACGGCGCAGGCGGTGACCAGGCCGAGGGCGGTGCCGAGGGACCACAGCACCCAGTCCACGTACAGAGCCGCCTCGAGCCCGATCACTCGTTTGCCGAGCAGCAGCGCCCCGGCACCCACCGTGAGCAGGGCCATCGGCGGCGCACCGAAGAACTGGGCCGTCACGGGATCGGCGGCGTGCGACCGCGCCGCCCCCTGCCGGAGGTAGCCGACGGCCAGCAGCACCAACAGCAGCGCGGCACCCAGCCAGACCGCCGTGGCGGCATTCCGCAGCCACGGGAAACCCCACGGCAGGGCGACCGCCGCGTCAGCGACGATGCCGGTGCCCATCACGGCCGCGAACCAACTGGGGCCGAGCAGTGGACGGGTCGGCCTCCTCGCCGTCGGCGACGGAGGACGAGCGGGCACAGAGAGGATCATGAGGCGAACCCTATGGCGGGTTTGAGGCAGCTCCGCCACAGATGTCCCGATGCGAGGGCCTCATGGCACACAGTGAGGGGGCAGTGCGGGCGCGTGACGGTCGTCTTCTCGCGGCATCCGGTCATCGGCCCACCGGCTCACCGGCTCACCGGCTCACCGGCTCACTGTGCGAGGCGCACCGCAGGGGTGGTGGTAGGTACACCCCCGGATCCGGTGCTCAGGCCCAGGGACTGCGCGCCTCGGGAACGGCAGGCTTCACATGTCGGCGGGAACGAGCGCGAACACGCGGCCGCCGGCACCGAATCCGCCACACCGAGAACTCGGGGGATCCCATGCCCGAAGCCGTCGCCCGGCGCCTGACCGGCCTCGCCGCCGTCATCGCCGCGATCGCCCTGATCGTCCAGGTGCCGCTGTACTTCCTCTACTCCGGCCCGCCGCCGGACGCCAACGTCCTGTCCCGGCTCCTCGTCGGAATCGTCGCGCTCGCCTCCCTGGTCGTGTTCGTCACGGCCTTCCGGGAGCTGGTCAGACGGGTCAGCCCGGCGCACGAATGGATCGGCTCGATCGCCTTCGCCACGGGCCTCGTGTACGCCACGATCACCCTCGTCTCGATGGGCCTCGAGGCAGGCGCGGTCATCGCCGTCGACCACCCGATCGACCCGACCATCGACGTGAGCGGCACCTACATCCTCTACGGCTCGATCTCCCGGCTCATGCTGGCGCTCTTCCTGACGGCGCTCGGCCATGCCGTGTCCCGCACCCACCTGCTGCCGCGCTGGACCGGCCGCTCGGCCCACGTCCTGGCCGGCCTCAGCCTGGCCTTCGTGCCGTCACTGTTCTTCGGCAACGACCCCTCGTTCTTCTACGCCGCCAACGGCTGGGGCACGACCGCCATGATGGGCGCCATCCTCAGCTACTGGCTGCTGGCCGTGGGCATCTGCACGTACCGCAGCGCGGCACGCGTCCTCACCCCGGCGGCGGAAGCGGCGGTACTGCGTCACTGAGCGAGCTGCGGGGTAAGCACTCCAGCCGACGGCCGGGCAACCGGCCGTCGGCTGAGGCGCGCCCTGGTCCGAAGAGTTGACGGTTCCGCCACCGGTCGACGACGGCAGCGAACGCCGGCGAGGTGTCAGCCCGCGCGCCCCGGTGTCCGCGGCCGCACACCCGTCAGGCGAGGGACAGGAACAGCTTCTCCAGGCGGGCCCGCATCACCTCGCGGTCCTCACCGGGTCCTTCACCGTCGTTCGGGCCCGTGAGGCACTGCTGCAGGCCGGTGGCGATGATGGCGAAGCCGGCGCGGTCCAGAGCGCGTGAAGCGGCGGCGAGCTGCGTGACGACGTCCTCGCAGTCACGGCCCTCCTCGATCATCCGGATCACCCCGGCGAGCTGCCCCTGAGCCCGGCGCAGCCGGTTCAGGACCGCTCGGAGTTCCGTGCCCTCGAGTTCCAGCTCCATCAGTCACTCCTCGTCGATACCCCCGGGGGTAATCTACTGCACTCTTTCCGCGGCCCTGTCGGCACGAACGCGGAAACGGCAGGACAGCGCCCTCAGCGACCACCTCGGCCGACCCCGGGTCCAGCGAAGGCGGCCCTCCCGCCGCCGGGTCGAGGGCCGCTCCGGGCACGGACGTACAGGCGAGCGGCGAACCCAGGCACTCCATAAACACCCCCTGGGGTTTCTCCCACGACCGAGCGCCCGCTCCCGCACACGGTCCAGGCGCCCGCCGGGCCTGAAGGAGCCGATCGGCCGCAAGCAGCGCGTTGGCGGCACACCGGTCACTTCCCGCCCCTACGACTGCGCAGCGAGGCAGGTCTCGGCCTGGCCGGAACACGCGCGGCCGACCGGCGCCACCCGACCGGACATTACCCCCGGGGGTATATTCGACAAGGAAAGCCGATTACCCCCGGGGGTATGTCTCCGCCCGCATATCGCCTCCACCGGGCAGCACGCACACCCCCGCGCACAGCAAGCCACCTCCCCGCCCCACATCAGCCGAAGAGAAGGGCCACCGCCATGCGCTACGACCGCTCCGTGCACCTCGCCACCGACTTCGCCACCACCCTCACGCACACACGCGAAGCCCTCGCCGCCCAGGGCTTCGGCATCCTCACCGAGATCGACGTCACCGCCACCCTCAAGGCGAAGCTCGACCACGACATGGAGGACTACGTCATCCTCGGCGCCTGCAATCCGCCGCTCGCCCACCGGGCGCTGGAGACCGACCGCTCCATCGGGCTGCTCCTGCCCTGCAACGTCGTCGTCCGCCGCGAGGGTGACCGAACCGTCGTACAGGCCCTCGACCCGAACACGATGGTCGCCCTCACGGAACTCGACGCGCTGCGCCCGGTCGCCGAAGAGGCCACCCGCCGTCTCGACGCGGCCCTCAGCGCACTCGACGCGGCCGCCGCCGGCAGCTGACCGCGAACCCGTCGGTGGGGCCGCGGACCCCGGACCGTCTCCGCGACCGGTCCGAAAGGCAGCCGGCCGCGCGGAGGAGTACAAACGAGAGATGAAGGAAAACACGGAGACACCGCATGGGGTGGACGAGTGGGCCGATCGCGTTCAGAGCCTCTCCGGAGCTCCGGACAGCCGGGCCGCCCGACAAATGGTCAGCGACATCTACCGGACCGCCCAGGACGAGCTGGACGCCCAGCGGGCGCAGGCGGAGTTCGAACGCGAGGAGTGATCCCAGGACCGGCCGAGCCGGATCCGGAGATCCGCCGCGCCCGGGGGCAACGCGGGATGAGGCTGCCGCCTCCGGGCGTCGCGCGGTGGCCGACTCGACGCGCCCGCGCAGGCACCTTCGCGTCGCATGCAACCTGCGCCCGTCGCCTGTCGCCGGTCGCCGGTCGTCCGAAGATCGACTGCCGGCACCGCTACACCGCACCCCTGCCCTGCCCTGCCCCTGCACCAGAACCACCCGGAGATGCTCATGACCGCAGCCGTGGACCCCGATCGCTCGACCTGGGACGTGATCGTCCTCGGTGCCGCCGCGGCGGGCGAGGTGGCCGCCCAGTACGCGAGCCAGTTCTCGGGGCTCTCCTCGGTGCTGGTCGAGGACCAACTCGTGGGCGGCGAATGCTCGTACTGGGCGTGCATGCCCAGCAAAGCCCTTCTGCGTCCCGTGGAGGTGGTCGAAGCCGCCGCCCACCTGCCCGGAGTGTCGGCGCGGCTCGATCCGCCCGGAGTGCTCCAGCGGCGCGACCGCGTGATCAACGACCTGGACGACACCTCACAGGTGACCTGGGCGCTGAAGACCGGGATCGACGTGGTGCACGGCTACGGAAGGCTCGCCGGTGAACGGACGATCGAGGTCCGCCTGCCCGACGGCGGAACCCGGACCCTGAGGGCCGAACACGCCGTGGTCGTGGATACCGGTTCCCGCCCCGCCCGCCCGGACATCCCCGGTCTGCGGGCTGCCCTGCCCTGGGACTCCCGGGACGCGACGAACATGAAGGAGGTGCCGCGGCGCGTGGTCGTCCTGGGCGGCGGCGTGGTCGCCTGTGAGGCAGCCACCTGGCTTCGCGGTCTGGGGGCCGAGGTGAGTGTCGTGCATCGCGGTGGGCAGCTCCTGCCCCGCCACGAACCCTTCGTGGGAAGCCTCGTCGGCCAGGACCTCCGCGAAGCGGGCGTCCGGCTGTGTCCGGGGCGCACCATCTCCCGTGTCGAGCGCGCCGACCCCCGCGACACGGGCACGGGCAGGGTCCACGGGGGTGAGGTGAGTGCGACCCTCGACGACGGCACGCTCATCCTGGCCGACGAGATCCTCGTGGCCGCCGGCCGTACGCCCAACACCGAGGACATCGGCCTGGAGACCATCGGTGTGTCCCCCGGCGGACACCTCGACGTAGACGACCACCAGGCCGTACGCGGTGTACCCGGAGACTGGCTGTACGCGATCGGGGACGTGTGCGGCCGCGCACTGCTGACTCACATGGGCAAGTACCAGGCCCGTATCGCCGGCGAGGTCATCGCGGCGCGCCACGCGGGCCTCAGCGATCTGCCGTCGGCGGCGGCCGGACACGCCTGCGTACCCCAGGTCGTCTTCACCACCACCGAGGTCGGCAGCGCCGGCCTCACCGAACAGCAGGCACGTGAACAGGGCCTCGACCCGGAAGTCGTCGAATACGACCTCGCGGCGCTCGCGGGAACCTACGTCCTCCGCCCCGACTACCGCGGCCGCGCCAAGCTGGTCGTCGACCCTGCCCGGGACCTGGTGGTGGGAGCGACGTTCGCCGGCCCGAATACCGCGGAACTCGTGCACGCGGCGACCACGGCGATCGTGGGACGCATCCCGCTGTCCACGCTGTGGCACGTCGTGCCCAGCTACCCCACCGTCAGCGAGATCTGGCTGCGCCTGCTGGAGACACTGCGCGCACAACGCCACGCGGCACGCACCCCCTCGCACACCACGGGCACCTGAGCCGACCCGCGACCACACGGGCCGTTCACGCGCCGTGACCGCCGTACGCCGACCGGAAGGACGTACGGCGGACCCCGGGCGCAGGGCTCCGGCCACCAGCCGTGCACCGGGCGTCCGGGCGACAACGCGGCCGGGAGAAGTCAGCTGATGGCGTATCACTCCGGCGTGAGACCGGAACCGGGCATGAGTTGCCATCGCGACCCGGCGGACTAGCGTGGCTCCCGAGGGATGTCCACCCGACAGGAGATGCGCGCATGGCGACACTGATCGCGGTGAATGTGGGACTGCCACAGGACGTGCCCTGGAAGGGCCGCATCACGCACACGGGTATCTGGAAGCGGCCGGCCACCGGTCCTCTCATGGTCCGGCGGCTCAACATCGAAGGCGACGGACAGGGCGATCTCGGCGGACACGGCGGCCCCCACCGCGCCGTACTCGTCTACCAGCTCGACTCCTACCGGCACTGGCAGCAGCACCTCGGGCGCGACGACTTCACCCACGGCCAGTTCGGCGAGAACTTCACGGTCGACGGTCTGCCCGACGACAAGGTCTGCATCGGCGACCAATACCGCATCGGCACCGCCGTGTTCGAGGTGACGCAGCCCCGTGTCACCTGCTACCGCGTGGGCCTGCGGATGAACGAACCCCGGATGCCCGCCCTCCTCGTCGCCCACGCACGTCCCGGCTTCTACCTGAAGGTCCTGGCCGAAGGAACCGTCGAGGCGGGGGACGAGATCCACAAGATCGCCTCCGGCCCGGAGAGCATGACGGTGGCGGAGATCGACGCGCTCCTCTACAAGCCGGACCACCCCCGCCGCCAACTCGAGCGGGCCCTGCGCATCCCCGCCCTGAGCCCCGGCTGGAAGACCTCCATGCGGTCGCTCCTCGACGGCTACGACAGCACGGGCAGGACCACGGGGAACGCCGGTCTCAGCGCCGCCGCGGGCAGCGCGCCGCCGGCCTGGCCGGGCTTCCGCTCCCTCGCCGTCACCGGCATCGTCCCGGAGAGCACCAGCATCTTCTCGCTCCGCCTCGACGCCCCGGACGGCCATCCGCTCCCTCCGGCTCTGCCGGGCCAGTTCATCACCGTACGTATGCGCCCTGATCCGCTCGGCCCTCCCGTCATCCGCAGCTACTCGCTGTCCGGAAAGCCCGGTGAGGGGTACTACCGCATCAGCGTCAAACAGGAGCCCCACGGCGCCGGCAGCGGCTATCTGCGTCAGCACGTGGCCGTACACGACACCCTGGAAGTGGCGGCCCCCCGAGGCACCTTCGTCCTGGGCGACACCTCGGCCCCCCTCGTGCTGATCTCGGCCGGAGTGGGAGCCACCCCCCTGCTGGCCATGCTCAACAGCCTGGCCGGCAAACACGATCCGCGCCCGGTGTGGTGGGTCCACGGGGCACGCGACGGAAGCGAGCACCCCTTCGCCGGCGAAACCCGCACCCTGCTGGCACAACTGCCCGCGAGCCACCGGCACATCACCTACAGCAGGCCGCGCGACGACGACCGCCTCGGTGAGGACTACCAGAGCGCCGGCCGGCTCTCCCGCGAGGTCCTCGCCGATCTGGCCCTGCCGCCGGAGGCGGACGCCTACATCTGCGGACCCGTGTCCTTCATGGACGACATGAGCAAGGCGCTGGTGGACGGCGGTACCGACCCCTCCCGCATCCATACGGAGATTTTCGGCTCGGTGTCCGCCATCACCCCCGGCATCGTGCCCACCGACGCGCCGGCGCCCCACCTTCCGACCGCACCCCCGGGACCAGGAACCGGCCCGACGGTCTCCTTCGCCCGCAGCGGCCTCACCGTCCCATGGGACCCCGGCTACGACACCCTCCTGGAGCTGGCCGAAGCCTGCGACGTCCCCGTCCGGTGGTCCTGCCGCAGCGGCGTGTGCCACACCTGCGAGACCGCCCTCGTCTCCGGGCAGGTCGACTACTCCCCCGATCCCATCGACGCCCCGGCCGACGGCAACGTCCTCATCTGCTGCTCCCGGCCACCCGTCGACGTGATCCTCGACCTTTGACCGGGGCGGTCCGGATCCGGTCGGTCAAGGGTGACGCGTCGTAGTTACCCGCATGGGTGGCGTTGGAATGCCCCGGCGGCAGCGGCGTGCCAGGCTCGGAACAGCGCCTGTCGTACCAGGTGACGGAGTGGTCCAGGTTCGCTGAGCGCGGCCCGCGCGACCCCGACGAGGTCCGCATCGCGAGGAGGCAATGCGCATGCCGGTCGCCAGAACGGGACCCACGTCCCCGTCACCGCCCGACCCGCTGACTCTCCTTCGAAGCCGCGCATACCTGCTCCTTCTGGTGCTGTCCGCGCTGATCGGTGTGCCGGTGTCCGCGGCGGCGTTCGGCTTCCTCGCACTGGTCGGCAAACTCCAGCCTTTGCTCTACAAGGATCTGCCCAGGTCGCTGGGGTTCGACGGAACGCCACCGTGGTGGCCGCTGCCGCTGCTCGCCGTAGGGGGAATCCTCACGGCACTGACGATCAGGCATCTGCCGGGTAACGGCGGCCATGAACCGTCGGCCGGGTTCAAGGCCGCCGGCCCGCCCGCACCCGTCGAGCTGCCCGGCATCTTTCTCGCCGCCACGGCGACGCTCTGCTTCGGCGCCGTCCTCGGGCCCGAGGCACCTCTCCTGGCGCTCGGCGGAGGGCTCGCCGCCGGTGCCGTGCGGATGATCAAACGGAACCCCCCGGAGCAGGTGAGCGCGGTGTTGGGCGCGGCGGGCAGTTTCGCGGCCGTCAGCTCGCTGCTGGGATCGCCCCTGCTCGGAGCATTCCTCCTGATGGAAGCCTCGGGGCTGGGTGGGCCGATGATGGCGGTGGTGTTGGTGCCCGGCCTGCTGGCTGCGGGCATCGGCGCACTCATCTTCGTCGGGCTGGGATCGTGGACCGGGCTGGGCACCTACTCGCTGGCACTGCACGACGTCCCCGAGGCCACGCGCCCGACAGCGGCGGAGTTCGGCTGGGCTCTGGTCATCGGACTGTCAGCCGCACTGGTGGGCGTGGGAATCCGATGGCTCGCCGTCCGGCTCAGGACGCACGTCGAGAGGCGACGGCTCCCGGCCACGGTGGTCCTGGGTCTGGTCGTGGCGGGGCTGGCGATCGGCTACGCGGAGGGCACCGGCAAAGCAGCGACCGACGTGTTGTACTCGGGCCAGACGGCGCTGGATCCGTTCCTGACGCACAACGCCGCGTATTCGGTGGGAGCGTTGTCGCTGCTGGTGCTGTGCAAGGGCCTGGCCTACTGCGCGTCGCTCAGTGGTTTCAGGGGAGGCCCGATCTTTCCCGCGATGTTCGTGGGAGCGGCCGGCGGCATCCTGTTCTCGCACCTGCCAGGCCTCAGCCTGGTCGCGGGGTTCGCGATGGGTATCGGAGCGATGAGCGCCACGATGCTGGGGCTTCCGCTGGTCTCCGTCCTGCTTGCCACGCTGCTGATCGGGGCGGAGGGTCTCACCGTCATGCCGCTGGTGATCGTCGCGGTCGTGGTCTCCTACGTCGCGACGGCGAGGCTGACACCTCGTCCCGCGGAGCCGAAGCCGGAGCCGGAGCCGAAGCCGGGAGAGGGCTCAAGCCCGCGTCGGCAGTAGCCGTGCGCTCGCTGAGAGACCCGCCCGTCCGCTGGCTGTGCACCTGGGGTGCTGGGCCGTCCGCCGTAAGGGGGCGAGACCTGCGGGCCGTCGGGGCCTGGTCCCGAGACCTGGGCAGCACTGCACCCCTCCGGACCGGGACCCGGAGGGGCGGAGCGGCTTCGTGGACAGCTCCTGGAACTAGCGGGCGAGCGACCCGTTCTGGGCGTCGGACGCGGACTGCCACGCCCGCATACCCGCTCGGGACGCCTCTTTGGCCTGCTGCCACTTCGCGGCCGCCTGCTGGGTCGGGGGCACGTCCATGTCGCGGATCATGCGCCGGCCCGCGGTGAACACGGCCACGGCCCCCAAGGCCATGCCGGCGCTCGCCACCATGGCACCGGCCGCGGTGAGCACGGCGCCGATCCTGACGAGCCGGGTGTCGATGTCGATCGTCCGATGGGACTGCTGGCGGTGATGGTTCATGACTCCACCATCCAACGGGGTAAACCGCCTCGCATCCCGACCGACGGCTCAGGCCGCCATCCGCGATCGGGAAGGCATCGCCAGGTGGCCGTCGGCACAGTGCGCAAGCCATTGCGGCGTCGCACCGCACCGGTCGCACATCGTGGGCGATTCACCCGTCAGGCTCACCCCGGTCGCGCGTACGGCGCCGTACAGATCTTCTGATGCCCATGAACAGTGGAGGCGACGAGCCGCTCTCGGCCCGGGAGCGCAGTGAACTGGACGAGCTGCGGCACCGGGTAGGCGCCCTGGAGGGCACCGCCCGCCCGCATGCGGCTCGGCATCACCGGTTTCGCTCCACGGGCGCGGTCCTGCTGATCCTTTTCGCGGCCCTCCTCTCGATGCTGTCCGTCGTCGCGGTGTGGGCGAACAGCATCGTGCGGGACACCGACCGCTATGTCGCCACGGTGGGGCCGCTCGCCTCCGATCCGGATGTGCAGAAGGCGGTGACCAACCGGGTCACCAACGTGGTGCTGGCCCAGATCGACGTGAACGCGCTGGTCAAGCAGCTGCAGGACGCCGCGTCGGAGAAGGGCGTCCCGCCGAAGGCGGCCCAGCTGGTCGGCAACCTGAAGGCGCCGATCACCAACGGTCTGAAGCAGTTGGTCAGCGGCACGGTGGAGCGGGTGGTCAGCAGCAGCGCCTTCGAAACGGTCTGGATCGGCGCGAACCGCTCAATCCACAGCGCGCTCGACAACGCCCTGACGGGCAGCAACAACGGCGCGGTCGCCCTGAAGGACGGCGAGGTGGCCATCGACGTGGGACCGCTGGTGGCCAAGGTCAAGGACCGGCTGGTCGCTGCCGGCCTCGGAGCGGCCGCGAAGATCCCTGATGTGCACACGGACTTCGTGGTGTTCCAGTCGAAGGACATCGGGAAGGTCAAGACCTATCTGAGGGTGCTGCAGATCATGGGTGTCTGGCTGCCGGTCATCGCCCTGCTGGTCGCCGCCGCGGGGGTGTACACCGCGTTCAACCGCCGGCACGCGTTGATCGGCGCGGCGCTGGCGGTGTTCGCGGCCATGCTGTTCCTCGGAATCACGCTCACCGTCTTCCGTGACATCTACCTCGACCATCTGCCCCCCGGCGGGTCTCCGGCCGCCGCCGGAGCGGTGTACGACGCGCTGATCAAGTTCCTGCGCGCCGGTGTACGGGCGCTCGGTGCCGTCGCCCTCATCACCGCCATCGGCGCCTTCCTCAGCGGCCCGTCCCGGATCGCCGTCCTCGTCCGGCAGAGCTGCCGCAGAAGCATCGGCGCCCTGCGCGACGTGGCGACGTCGGGCGGGCTTCGCCTGGGGGCGGTCGGACGGTTCGTGCACCGCTTCAAGCGCTGGATCGGGGCAGCCATCCTGGTCATCGCCGCGATCGTCCTGTTCACCTGGACCTACCCGACCACGATGGTCGTGGTGTGGACCACGGTGATCGTGCTGGTGGGCTTCGCCATCCGTGAATTCCTGGACACCGGCCCCTCACCGGCCAGCGACGTCCACGCGGCCGCCGCTCCCTGACGCATCGCCAGGGAAGCCGTCACGTGGGAACCCGGGTGCTCCCGGCGCCGAGCCGCCCGGAGCATCAAACCAGGATATATTGTACTTTGGTCGGTCATTCCTGATCGGCTCGGCGGGACTCGGAGCGCGCTCCGGAACCAGTGGCCGTCTGTGTCGGTCATGGCATGGGGCGCGGCGAGGGCGCGGGGCGTCGGAGCGGTCGGCCGAAGCGGTCGATCCCCCTGACGGCCGTCGCCGCCCCGGGCGTCGGCGGCCACCCCCTGGAGCGGCGCCATGACCCCAGACCACGTGGACGGATACCGGATTCGGGACCACACACCGCAGGAGCGGGCCGCACTCGGCAAGGCGGCACGGGCGACCGTACCCCGCAGCAGCCATGCCGAGTTCACTCCCGGACCGAAACGGCCGGACCCCTTGGAGATCATCGAGAAGCAGTCGGCGAGCCGGGTGCCCGAACTCGTACCGATCCGCTACGGCAGGATGACCGAGTCGCCCTTCCGCTTCTACCGGGGGGCGGCCGCCATCATGGCCTCCGACCTCGCGGACACGCCGAGGTCGGGAATCACGACACAGCTGTGCGGCGACGCGCACATGCTGAACTTCCGGCTGCTGGCCTCGCCCGAGCGCCGCCTCATGTTCGACATCAACGACTTCGACGAGACGCTGCCCGGCCCCTGGGAGTGGGACGTCAAGCGCCTGGCCGCCAGCTTCGTCATCGCCGGCCGGCTGAACGGCTTCAGCACCAAGGAGCGGGCCGCGGTCGTACGGGCCGCGGTGCAGTCCTATCGCGAGAACATGCGCGCGTTCGCCGGACTCGGCAACATGGCCGTCTGGTACGCCCAGTTCGACGTGGACTGGGTACGTGAGCGGTTCGGGGCGGACCTGTCCGCGCGGGGCCGCGACCGCTGGGGGCGGGCGGTGACGAAGGCGCGTTCGCACGACACCCAGCAGGTCTTCGACAAACTGACCCACATGGTGGACGGCAAGCGCCGGATCACCCCCGACCCACCGCTGATCACCCCCCTGCATGACCTGCTGTCGGACGGCCAACGCGGCACGCTGGAGCAGCTGATCCTCCGGCTCATCGAGCGCTACGGCCAGAGCCTGCAGTCGGACCGGCGCTTCCTCCTGGAACAGCACCGAGTGGCCGACATCGCGCGCAAGGTGGTCGGGGTCGGCAGTGTGGGGACCCGCTGCTGGATCGTGCTCCTGCTGGGCAGGGACGACGAGGATCCGCTGTTCCTGCAGGCCAAGGAGGCCGACGAGTCGGTCCTGGCACCCCACGTCGGGGGCAGCGCGTACCGGAATCAGGGTGAGAGGGTCGTCTCCGGGCAGCGGCTGATGCAGGCCACCAGCGACATCTTCCTGGGCTGGGAGCGGGTTGACGGACTCGACGGCCGCCGACGGGACTTCTACGTACGGCAGTTGCGGGACTGGAAGGGCGTCGCGGTGGCCGAGGACATGGTGCCGCGGGGCATGCGCACCTTCGGAGCGCTCTGCGGCGCGACCCTGGCACGCGCCCACGCGAGGTCAGGCGACCGGATCGCCATCGCCTCCTACCTGGGCGGCGGCGACGCCTTCGACCGGGCGCTGGTGACGTTCGCCGAGCGCTACGCCGACCAGAACGAACGGGACCACCAGGCACTCGTCGACGCCGTCCACAACGGTCGGGTGGTCGCCGAGACGGCCTGACCCCAGGAGATCCGGCATGCGGGAAGGGCGTGACCTCCCAGCGGAGATCACGCCCTTCCCGCATGCACGGTGGTCAGTGGAGGATCTTCTCCTTGGCCCGCTGGAACTCGTCGTCCGAGATGTCGCCCTTGGAACGGATCTCGGAGAGCTTCGCGAGTTGCTCCGCCTCGGTCGCGGGGCGCGCGCCCCCACCGGCGGTCTCGCGGATGTGGTCGTCGAACGCCTGCTGCCGGGCTTGGGCATGCCGCCTCTCCCGCGCGCCCATGCCCTTGCCGCGGGCCAGGACGTAGACGAACACGCCGAGGAAGGGGAGCACGACCACGAAGATCAGCCACCCCGTCTTGCCCATTCCGCTGAGCGCGTCGTCCCGGAAGATGTCACCGATGCAGCGGAAGAGCAGGACGAACCACAGGATCCACAGGAAGAACCACATGGTCGTCCAGAAGACCCCGAGGACCGGGTAGTCGTAGGCCAGATTCATGTGGCCGCTCCTTCTTCCCCGCCCTCGTCGGGCAGGGACAGACCGAAGGCCTCACCGATGTTGCGGGCAGCCGACACCACGCGGGCGCTGCCGACCACGGGGGCGACGGCCACGAGGACACCCTGGATCTGCTCCAGGGGCACGCCGAGTTCTTCCGCGGCGCCGACGTTGAGCAGGTACGAGGCGGGCGAGGCATCCATGGCCACCAGCGCCGCGATGCGCGTCAGCAGGTAGGTCTCCGGGTCCAGCCCCGACCGTTCGAACGTGTCGAGCGTCATCTGAACCAGCGTTTCGAACACGGGTGCGTCCGCCTCGGCGAGGGCGCTGACCCCACCTGTCGTGGTCGTTTCGTCGGCCATTCCACGGCTCCTTCTCCAGAGGGTGTGGTGCTGCGGTTCCTGCAGGACTCCAGTCGAGCCCCGCCTGTCCGAAGGGGCATCGCCCGCAGCGGGTGATATCGATGCCGGGTGCCGCCGACAGCATCGGCCACGTCCGTCGGCGGGCGGGCGCGACCATCGGTCGTTCGTGAGCCGACCGCGGACCTACGACCTGAGGTCCATCCGGTGTTGTCGTGGTGGCACGGCCTCACCGGCCAGGGCGGGTGTGGGCCCGTACCCACCCTCCTCGGCCGGTTGTCCACCGGCCATCCGTACCTCACCTCGCCGACTTCACCCGCCACGGGTGATCACCCGCCGGGGGACATCCGGCAGGCTCGGAGATGCAGCGCCTGGCGTTGCATCTGTTCAGAGAGCGAGGATTCCTCATGGCCGCGACCACGACCCACCACCGCTCGGGAACAACCCGGGCGGGTGCCGGCGGACTGGTGATGTTCGCCGGAGTCATGCTGTTCATCGCCGGTGTTCTGGACCTGTTCCGGGGCATCATGGCGATCGCCAACGACGACGTGTACGTGAACACCCCCAACTACGTCTTCAAGTTCGACCTGACCAGCTGGGGCTGGATCCAGCTGGTCCTCGGAGTGATCGCCATGGCCGTGAGCGCCGGCCTCTTCACGCGCGCGACGTGGGCCCGAGTGGTCGGGATCGGTATAGCGGGTCTGCTGATCATCGCCAACTTCCTCTCGATCCCGTACTACCCGGTCTGGTCGCTCACCCTGATCGCGCTGTACGCCTTCGTCATCTGGGCCCTGTGCGTCGTGGGACGGGAAGACTGAGGTGGCGCGGCCAGGCCATCGGCCAGTGCGTGCGCCTGTCACGCCGGGCCGTCGTCCGTGTGGAGGGCCAGGCGCGGGCAGGCTGCGACGGCCCGGCGGGCGTGGGTGCGCAGCCGGTCGGGGACGGCCCGGTCTGTGAGGATCGGGTAACCCCATTCGTCGAGGTCGATGAGCTCGGGGAGGAGCTCGGCGCACAGGCCGTGACCTATGCAGGCGATGCGGTCGACACGCAGAGTTCGGGCGGGGGTCATCGCCAGGTCTCCGGGGGTGTGGCGGGTGGTACGTCGATCCGGGTCGGACGCCGGGCCGCGCGGCAGGCGCCGCGGGCGAGGTGGTGGTCGACGTCGTCGGCGAAGGTCCGCAGGGCGGAGGCGGCGAGGCGGGCGGCGCCGTCGGGGTGGCGGCAGGCTCCCCGGCCCGGCAGCAGACCGACGCGGCGGCGCAGGCGGGAGAGCAGGTCGGGGTCGGCCCGTCCGGCGGCCAGAGCGGTGAAGTCCTGGGCCACGGCGGGCAGTCCGAAGCGGCAGGGACCGCATTGGCGGGCGCCGTGGGCGGCCAGGTAGGCGAGTATCCGGGCGGTCTCGGTCAACCCGCAGGCCGGCTGCGCGAGCGCGACGAGCACGCCCGCGCCGGGCGCGGCACCCAGGGGGGCCAGGTCCCGCCGGGTGAGCGGTACCCGCAGGTGCTCCACCGGGAGCCAGGTGCCGGCGAAACCCCCGACCAGTACGGCCAGCAGAGGCTGGGTGCGTTCTGCGACGCGGTCGAGGACCGTGGCGAGTGGCGTGCCGAGCGCGACCTCCAGAACCTGCGGAGCGGCGACGGCGCCGGACACGGTGACCAGCATGGTGCCGGGCTCGTCCGGGGGCCCGATCTGCCGGAACCAGCCGGGCCCGTGGCGGGCGATGAGGGCCAGGTGGGCGAGGGTCTCGGCGTTGTGCACGAGCGTGGGGCGCCGGTCGATGCCGCGTTCATGGGCCCGCGGCGGGCTGCCCCGGGGCCGAGCCGGTCCCCCGTTGAGCCAGCGCACCAGAGCGGTCGACTCACTGGAGACGTAGGCGGGTGGAAGGGCGTGCAGGCGCAGCCGTACAGGATCGAGGTGGGCGCGTCGGCGCTCGTCGAGAGCGGCGCCGAGCTGCCTGTACTGGGCGGTGCGGGTGCGGGGCAGGCAGACGTGGACGGTGTCGGAGCCGACCGCGGTCGCGGCCAGGACCGCTCCGTCGAGTACGAGGTGCGGTGCGACGGCGAGCAGGAACTGGTCCTTGCGGCTGGCCGGTTCACTCTCCATGGCGTTGACGACGACCACGGCCCGGCCACGCCGTTCGGCGACGGCGCGCAGCTTGCCGGCGGTGGGGAACGCGGCGCCGCCGCGTCCGGTGAGCCCGGCCGCCTCGACGGCCTCCACCAGCGGCATTGCCGTACGGTCACCGGGAGTCGCGGTCACGGGGGGCGGTCCGTGACGCCTCAGATGATCGGTCAGGACGGCCGGTCGCCCGGTGGCGTACCAGCTCGCCAGCAGCCGGGCGGCGGCAGGGGCGTCCGGCCCGGTCGTGGGGTGGGGCTCGAAGGCCGCCGTCGGCGGGGAGTTCACCGTCCGCCCCCGAACTGGATCGCCGTCGTGGCGGCCCGCTGGGCCCAGCCGGGCTGGAGCGGCCCGGCGGCGAGGAACGCCGTCAGCACCACGGGTACGGCGGTGGCGGCCACGGCGGCGGCCAGTCGCCCGGCGACCCGGCCCGGACCGGCCTTCGCCAGCCGCCACCCGACGGCACCGACCACCGCGGCCAGGCACCCGGCGTAGAGCCACAGTTGGAGGGGGAGCGGGGTGTCGGTGCCGGTGCCCGCGCCGTGGAAGACAGCGAGCGGCCACGCCGCGTACGCCAGCCAGTGCACGGCCTTCCAGCGCCGCACCCCCAGCCGCGACCGGAAGGCGCTGGTGACCAGCACCGCGAGCAACAGGTCGAACGCGGCTGTCCCCAGCCCGAGCCACAGCGGGCGATAGGACGCTCCGAACGGCACCAGGGCCACCGCCCACCCCAGGTGGACGAACGGATCGAGTACCGCGGTCACCACGTGCAGGGCGAGGAAGACCACAGTGAGCAGGGACAGGTTGCGGTGCAGCAGGCTGATCTCGAACCGGCCCATCCGGCGGGGTGCGGCGCGCCCGCCGGAGGCGATGCCGAGCACCACGGTGGCGGTGAGCAGGATCAGCGCCAGGGTGCCGCCCGCGCGGCTGGCGTACCACAGCGGGCTGCCTGTCAGAGCGGCCGTCGTCATCGCGGGCCTCCGCAGCCGGGAGAGCGAGCGTCGGACGGCCAGCCGCCGAGGCACACGACATCGCCGTCGAGGCCGGTCAGCCGGGCGGGCAGGGCGGCACTGCGCAACCAGTCCACGGCCCGGCCGCCGAGCACGATCGCCGCCGTACTTGCGGTGTTGGCGTCCACGCACGTGTCGGCCGCGACGGTGACGGTGCGCCAGACGGGGGCGGCGGGTTCGCCGGTGGCCGGGTCGACGATGTGGTGCAGCGTGCGCCCGCCACGCCGCCAGGTACGCACGCGGATGCCGGAGGTCGCCAGCGCGCCGCCGGAGACGGCGACGGCGGGGTCCTGCTCCGTGACCGTTTGTGCGTGGTCGTCGGCGAGTGCGATCCGCCAGCCGCCCTCCGGCACCGGGCCGGCCGTGGCCAGGTCGCCGCCGAGACCGACGAGAACCCCGCTTCCGGTGGTGGCCGCGGCACGCCGGGCGGCGCGGTCGGCGGTGAGGGCCTTGGCGGTGGCACCCAGGTCGAGGTGGGTGTGCGGCGGCAGGCGCAGCCGCCGGGTGCGCGGGTTCCAGCTGATGCTTCGCCAGCCGGGGGCGGGACGGGCCAGGGGAAGGGGGCGGACGTCGTCGGGACGCAGGGAGGCGAAGGTGCGGTCGTAGCCGAGTGCCAGCACCGCGCTTCCCACTGTCGGGTCCACGGCACCGTCGGTGAGCCGGGCGGCACGGAGGGCGGCCTCCAGGGCTTCGGCGAAGCGTTCACTGACTGTCGTCGTGGCACCTGCGCTCACGTTCACGCGGCTGAGTTCCGAGTCCGGACGGAAGCGGCTGCAGGTGAGGTCGACGGCGGCCAGTTCGGCGCGGAGGACAGCTTCCGCGGCGGGCAGTGAGCGGGGAGCCGTCACCAGCAGTACGGCCGTGGTACCGAGGGCGGGGAAGGCGACCCGGGCGGGTGACGGCGCCGGGGTGCGCGTGGTCATGACGCCCCCGTCGTGGTGTGCGGCTGCTGCTGGGTGGCGGCCGGCGGCTGGGACGGGGGTTGCGGTGCCGGTTGTGCGGTGGGGGCGGCACCCCCGTCGTCCTCGTGCCCGCTCTCCTCGCCGTGTTCCGCGTCGTCCCCTCCCGCGGTACCGGCAGTGGACGCCGCGGGGTGCTGTACGGACGGGCTCGGCGGCGCGGGGGCGGCGGAGGCGCCCGGCAGCAGATGGGTGTACAGGCTGCCCAGGGCCGCAGCGCCGGCCACGGCCGTGACGGCGATCCACCGGGTGAGACGGCGGCCGCGCCGCAGTCCGCGATCGCGTGCGCGCCCGGAACCGGTCGGGAAGGGCTGCTGGTCGATGTCGTCGGGCGGGTATGCCATGGCGGCGCTCCTGGTGGATCGGCGGCGCGGATCGGCTGCGTGCACCTCCAGGCTCCGCGGACCGCACTCGGGAACCGGCTCACGTCTTCTTCAGAACCGGTAAAGATCTCGACGCGGAACCCGCTCATGTCCGCGCTCCGTCCACGGCGGCAGATCCAGTACGACGGTCAGCCCGCCACCGGGGGTGTCCGCCAGCCGTGCCGTGCCGCCGTTGACCGTGACGAGCCGGTGGACGATGGCCAGCCCCAGGCCGGTGCCCCTGGCCTGCGGGTTCCCGAACCGGCGGAACGCGACCGCCTTCGCCTCGGCCGTCATCCCGGGACCGTCGTCCCGCACGAGCACCCGGACTGATCCGCCCGCCACGCGGGTGTCGACGCAGACGCTGCCGTCGGCGGGCACGGCGTCCACGGCGTTGGCGATCAGGTTGTCGAGGATCTGCTCCAGATGACCCGCGCCCAGCGCCACTGTCAGGGCCGACTCGGACTCGGCGGTCAGCCGGACTCCGCGCTCCTGCGCAACGGGCGACCAGGCCGCCACCCGCTCGGCCACCACCTCGTCGAGCCGCACAGCGGTCGGGCGGGGCGTCGCCTGTTCGGCGCGCGCGACCTCCAGCAGCCCGTCCACCAGCCGGGACAGCCGGGCGATCTCCTCCTGAGCGGCGGCCAGCTCCGTGGCGGTGTCGCCTTCGGCGCCGGCGGCCAGCACGTCCAGCCGCAGCCGCAGGGCGGCCAGGGGGGTGCGCAGCTGATGGGACACATCCGCGATCACGGCCCGGTGGCCGTGCACCAGGGCCTCGGTGCGGGCCGCCATGGTGTTGAAGGTGGCGGCCAGACGGCGGACCTCCGGCGGCCCGGGCCCGACGTCGGCCCGCTCGTCCAGGGCGCCCTCGCCCAGTCGCCGGGCGCTTGCGTCCAGCGCCGACACGGGACGGCTGACCCAGCCGGCCAGACGGACGGACAGCAGTACGGAGGCGGCCAGCCCCGCCGTGCCGATCGCGGCGGCCCAGCCCCAGATCGCGGCGATACGGGCGTCGAGCGGCGCCGCGGAGCGAGCCAGGACGACAGCTCCGGCGGGATGCCGGACCTCACCGGCCGGCTCCGCGGCCAGCAGCCGGCCCTCGTTCTCCGGTGGCTCCGGCTCGTGCCCGGCCAGCACGTCCGCCACCAGTTCGTCCGCCTCCTCGCCCTGGGCCGCCGTACAGGGCGTAGCGGCCACCAGTCGCGCGGAGGCGTCGTACACCGCGGCGCAGTCCCCCGCCCGGGCCGCGGCGGCCAGCTCCTGACGCATGGCGGTCGCCGGCCTGTGGTCGGAGAGGTGTTCCTCGGCCGCCGCGGCGATCACGCGGGTGGCCGCTCGCTGACTGTCGCGGTGCGCGACGCGCTCACGCGCCGTCACCAACGCCGCCAACGGCACGACCGCCAGCACCAGCAGCACGGAGGTCAGGACCAGGAGCGTCCAGGTGATCCGGCGGGTCACGAGTGCTCCTGGGACTCCTGGACCGCCCCGAGCCGGAAGCCGTGCCCGTAGACCGTCTCGATCAGCCCCGGCAGGCCGAGCTTGCGGCGCAGCGCCGCGACATGCACGTCCAGCACCTTGGTGGGGCCGTACCAGTGGGCGTCCCACGCCCGCTCGAGGATCTGCTGCCGGCTCAGCACCCGGCCCGGGTCGGCGGCCAGGCACTCCAGGACTCCGAACTCCTTCGGCGTCAGCGCCACCGCGCGTCCGTCGACCAAGACCTGCCGGGTGCGCAGGTCGAGCGCCAGCGGGCCGTGCCGCTGGATCTCCGGCTCCGCCGGGCGGCGTCGGCGCAGCACGGCCCGGATCCTCGCGAGCAGTTCGGCCAGCCCGAACGGCTTGACCAGGTAGTCGTCGGCGCCCTCGTCCAGGGCGACCACCCGATCCGCCTCCTCACCCCGCGCGGTGACGGCGATGATCGCGGCGTCCGACCGCGCGCGCAGCCGCCGGCACACCTCGACACCGTCGATGTCCGGGAGTCCCAGATCGAGCAGCACCACGTCGGGGGTCGCGGCTGCCAGTGCCGCCCGCCCGGTCCGGACACCCTCGGCCGCGTAACCGGCCTGTCGCAGCCCGCGCACGAGGGACTCCGCGATGCCGCGGTCGTCCTCCACGACCAGCACGCGCGTCTCCTCGGCCGCGTCGGTGGCCTGGGCGTTCATGCGCACCACCTGCCTCCCGGACGCGATCGGCTGCGTCGGCACGCTTTCAGCCTGCACCCGCACCCGGTCTCGACGGCAGGGGCCGTTGGTCCCCTTCCGCCACACACCCGCAGCCATGCGGCGAGGACACACCGGGACCGGGATCGGATCCCGGTGCTTGGACCCGGACCGGCATCCCGTCCTCAGACGTCGCGAGGGCGGGTGTCGCAGGCCGGTCCGGAGCGACGAAAAACCCGTTGCAGACATCGGATGTCGCCCTGCTATCGTGCGCCGGATGCCGACGATCAAGAAGTTCCAAGTCACCTTCGACTGCGCCGAACCCGAGCGCGTCGCTCGCTTCTGGTGCGAGGTGTTGGGGTACGTCGTACCGCCGCCGCCGGAGGGCTTCACCACCTGGGACGAATACGCTCGCTCGCTGCCGCCCGAGGAGCAGGATTCCTGGTTCGCATGCGTTGATCCCTCGGGTGTCGGCCCGCGACTGTTCTTTCAGCGGGTGCCCGAAGGCAAGGCCGTCAAGAATCGGGTGCATCTTGACGTGCGGGTCGGCACCGGGCTCGTCGGAGAAGAGCGCCTGGCCACCCTTCAGGCCGAGTGCGCACGACTGGTCGCGCTCGGCGCGACAACCGTGCAGGTGCTGCTCGCCGACGAGGACAACGAGTCGTGCATAGTGATGCAGGACATCGAGGGCAACGAGTTCTGCCTCGACTGAGCGTCCTCGGACGTCCTCCGCATGGATGTCTCCTGACAACTCCCCACGCCGGCATCGGGATTGGGCTACGGGCGGGCCCGCCGGCGCTGTCCGGAGCGGTGACGGCAGGCGGGGCCGATCGGTTCCTTCGCTCGAATCGGCATCGCGGTGTACGGCGTGTTCCTCCGGCTCTCGCGGTCAGCCCGTGATCCCTCTCCTCGTGTGCGTTCCTGGCCGGGGAGACCTCCCGTCTCCGCAGAAAATGCGGGTGCGTACAGCGTGTGCCCCGGTCAGGATGCGGCGGTGAACCGGGAACAGATCTCACGTCTCGCCCATGCGGATCATCCGATCGCGGCCCCGCTCGACGACGATGCGGTACGCCGGCTGCTGGAGTGCGGGATCTCGCCCGGCGCCGCGCGCGTCCTCGACCTCGGCTGCGGTGGCGGAGAGTGGCTCCTGCGAGCCCTGAGCGCACACCCGCACCTGCGAGCCCAGGGCGTCGACCTCTCCGAGGTCTCGCTGGCGCACGCTCGCGAGAACGCACGCGCCCACGGCCTCCAGGAGCGCCTCATCCTTCACCGGGAGGATGCGGCGGCCTTCACCGCCTCACACACCTTCGACCTGGTGATCAGCGTGGGAGCCACGCACGCCTTCGGCGGCCTCCTCGCCACCCTCGCGGCGGCGCGCGAGCACCTGGCCCCCGGCGGTCGCGTCCTGATCGGCGACGGGTTCTGGGAGCACGAACCCTCCTCCGAGGCAGTCGACATGCTCGGCGACCTCACTGACCTGCCGACCACCATGGACCGTGTCATCGCCGACGGTTGGGCGCCCGTCCACGGTCACATCAGCACCCGCCGCGAGCTCGACGACTACGAGTGGGCGTGGACGGGATCGCTGGCCTCGTGGGCTCTGGACCACCCCGACGATCCGGACAGTTCCCAGGCACTGACGACAGCCACCACCCATCGCAGCGAATGGCTGCGCGCCTACCGGAACTCCTTCGGCTTCATCAGCCTGATCCTGCGCCCGACCCACCACTGAACGACTGCCGGCCAAAGGCTTACGACCGAAGGCAGACTGACCGGCGGGTCTTCACGAAACGTCGTGTGGTCGGCTGCGTCGCCCCGGACGCCCGGGGTGACGCAGCGGATCGCTACCGCAGAGCAGGTACCGCCGCCGCCTTCGGCACCTGAGGGCCTGGGTCGCAGAGGTGGCCCACCGCCGCTCAATTGCGGGCGCGCCGGACTGCGATGAGTTTCGGGCGGGGTGCCGGTCTGTACTCGTGACCGCCGTGGAACGTCGTACGACGCCGCCGCGGCACGAGACATACGGAGGATTTCGTGACGACCGCACCGGACGACCCGAACACCGCGCTGCCCGGCCTCCCGCCCGTGGTCGACGTGGCCACCTGACAGGCCGCCCGTGACGAGCTCCTGGTTCGCGAGAAGGCCCACACCCGTGAGGGCGACGCCATCGCGGCGGCCCGCCGCCGGCTGCCGATGGTGCAGTTCGACGGAACGGTCGTCCGCGGCGGCGGCACAGGGGTTCATGCGCGGACCCTCGCCCGAGGCCGTCGGGCACGGACGCTCCGGACGGCCCGTCAGAGGGTGGGGAGGATTCCGCCGTCGACCGAGACAGTGATGCCGGTCAGGTAGGAGGCCCGCGGGGAGGCGAGGAAGGCGATCAGCTCCGCGGCCTCCTCCGGCCGCCCTGGGCGGCCGAGCGGGGCGGCGAGGCGCTGGTGGAAGTCCTTCCGGATGGTCTCCAGGTCGCGACCGGTGCGCTCCGCCGCCTGCCGCAGGCTGGCTTCGACGGCGTCGGTCTCGATGACTCCGGGCATGACCGCGGTGACGCGCACGCCGTGCGGGCCGCAGGCGAGGGCGAGGCTCTTGCTGTAGGCGTTGAGGGCGGCCTTGGCCGCGGCGTACGGAACACCGTTGGGCTGCGGGTACCGGGCCGCGTTCGACGAGACGTGGACGACCGCCCCATGACCCTGCTCGGTCATGTGCGGGACGAGGACACGGTCGAGGCGCACGACGGACAGCAGGTTGGCATCCAGGTTGGCCTGCCAGTCCTCGTCGGTCGCCGCCAGGACGCCGTCAGGCACCTGGGTGTTGCCTCCGGCGTTGTCGACGAGCACGTCGATACCGCCGAGAAAGTCGAGCGCCGCGGTTGCCGCGTGCGAGACCCCGTCGGGGGCGTTCAGGTCGGCGGTCACCAGATGCGCTCCGGCGGGAACCTCCGCTCGGCTACGGGCGACGGCGACCACGCGCGCGCCGGCCGCGGTCAGACGGCGCACGGTCGCGGCGCCGATGCCGCGGGTTCCGCCGGTGACGACGGCGCGCGCCCCCTGCAGGCCCAGATCCTGGGTGCGGTCCGGGAGCAGGGTGGGGTGGGAGGGCGACAGCGACATGGCGCTCCTTCATCAGAGGGGGACGGCTTGTTGCGGAGAACGCGAGAGCCGAGGCGCTTGCTGGACCTGTATCGTTCAGAGTGATGATTCATTTAGCAACCTACACGATCGCATGAGATAAAGTGACCGAGTGACTTCGGCCAACTCGCCTGCTCCTCGCCCGGCGCTGCTCGACGAGCACCGCAACAGCCCCGGCCTCCTGCTCGCCCTCCTGGGGCACGAGGCCATGCGCCGCCTGAGGGACGCGCACACCGTCAACGGCCTCACGCCGCGGCAGTTCCACATCCTCGGACTGCTCCGAGATCGGGGCCCGCTGGCGCAGACCGACCTGGCCGAGGAGACGGACACGGCGGCCAGCGTGCTCGTCACGCAACTCAACCCGCTGGAGGACGAGGGCGTCGTGACGCGCACACGCGACCCCCGTGACCGACGGCGCCACCTCGTCGTGCTGACGGAGGCCGGTCAGCAGCGGCTGCGAGACGCGGCAGCCGCGCAGCAGGAGGTGGAGGACGACCTCTTCCGTTCGCTGACCGCCACTCAGCGCACGCAGCTGACCCGCCTGCTCATCCTGGTGCGTGACGACCTGACCGGCGGCGACGAGCACTGCGGTACCCCGACGTCGCTTGACAGGAAGACGTCGTGAAGCCGCGAACTCCGCCGCCGCCAGGCCTCTTCAGGCCCTGAGCTGCGGATCAGATCGCGCCGTCGACGGCCGCCGAAGGCACCGGGTGCGGGCGCAGGACCATGAGCGAACTCTCCAAGGTCGCCACCATGGCGAAGGGAAACCTGTCGACCTCAAGGCAGAGCGCTACGTCATCGGGATGGGCTCCCTGGCGTATCCCCCGCGCCAGAGCGGCAGCGGCGCGCGACTCGGCAGCGCGGCGGACGTACTCAGTGACATCCGTCGTCGGCTCGGTGGCCCTCCGGGCGATGTACTGGGCACACGCCAGGTCCTCTTCGGCCCGCCCGCTCTCGCCGGTGACCACGAACGTGACGCCGTCGCTCGTGAGCGTCCGCAGGAACCGGGCTGTCGCCTCCGCCACCACGAAGCCGGCGCACAGCACCCGAGCCGCCTCCTTGACCGCGAGGGCGCCGACCGTCCCTGCCGTCGTCTTCTGCACAACGGTCCGCCCGCCGAGGTCAACAGACCGCAGCAGCGCCGGCGAGTTGACGGCGTCGAATCCGGGCGCGGGCGGACCGTCCTTGAGGGCCAACCACTCCGGGTGGCGAGCCTTGAGGCCCAGAGCCTCGTCCAGGGACTCGGCAAGAATGATTCTTTCCGCGCCCCGGGCAAAGGCCCAGGCAGCCACGGTGAAGGCACGCATGACGTCGACCACGACCGCCACGGACGGGGTTTCGGCCAGCTCGGCGATGCCGAGGAAGCGAGCGTCCATTCCGGCCATGCTTGCACATCCCTTTCCGGCAAACGCCGTTCTGTCGGACTCCTACTCCACCCCGGGTGGCACGCGCGTGGCCTGGTGGTAGTACATCCGCCAGCCCGCGTCCCCCTCGCCCCTGCGCCAGATCGAACTGTGCCTGGACCTGCGCTCACCGAGGACGGCCTGGAACGTCAGATGGACCAGCCCCGGAGCCAGCAGCACACCCGAAATACTGGAGGGCTCGTAGCGGGGCGCGTCCTGCGAACTCCCCGGATGGTCCGGCAGTTCGGCGAGCATCGTCTCGTACGTCCACCGTCGCCCGGACCCGCCGACCTCCACGAACTCCGGGTCCAGCAGCTGCCCGGCGAGCTCCCGCGAGGCACGGACCTGCGGATCCATGAGCTGCAGCTCGCACGCGATCGCCTGGTTCACATCGTCTGTCGCACCATCCATGGATGCATCCCATCGAGTTCACCGGCTCGTCGCAACCGGGTTCCGCCGCCGCTTGGGATGTGGCCCACTACCCCCACGGTCAGGTCTGAACAGATCCCTGGATGATGTCGCGGGCCAACTGGTGCCCCGGTTCGTGTAGTTCCTCGGCGATGGCGTCGGCCGCGGTCGCGGTCATGGTGACCGTCGCGGGCCGCGCTTCCGCGTGGGACAGCCAGGCGATACGCAGCGCGGCCGGGACCGACACGTCACACCCGTCCCTCCGCGAGCCCGCAGCGACGGAGGCGATCGGCGGCGTGTCACCGCCGGGGTGGGTGTCGAGGCTGTCTCCGACCCGGGAGGGCAGCGTCCTGGCGCGTGTGGCCACCCGCTCCCAGAACTCCTGGTCGATGCTCTCCGCGGTCTCTCGGCGGAACGTCCGTGCGGTGACCGCCAGTCGGTGCACCTCGATGGTGACGGCGTCGGCCAGATGCCGATCGTGCAGAACGGAGATGGCAGCCCGGGTGGACGCCACCCGGGCGGTGGCGGCGTCCGCCAGGTACTCCGCGTGCCGCGACCCGTTCAGAGCGAGCCGAACGAGCAACCGCGCAACGCCCCTCGTCACCAGGCCCGGCAGCCACATGATCCAGTTGCGGCGTCCACGCGACTCGAACGCTCGTGCCGCTCCAGCCACCTTGTCCGCGTGCGCTATGGAGACGGACCCTGTGGGGGTTTCCACGTCCTCGACTTCGCGGCCCTTCAGCAGTTCCGTACCGCTGTTCAGGGAACTCAGCGCCATGCTCACGAGTAGGCCGCGTCGGACATCCCCCGATGCCACATGCGCCAACTCGTGTGCGATCGCTGCGACGCGTTGCTGAGGAGTGAAGGTCACCCAGAGCGGCATACCCACCGTCAACACCCGTTTGCGCCCACCGTCGGTGGCGGCGACCCGTACCGCGAAGTCCGCGCCGATCTGAACGGCGTCGACGCGTCGCACTCCCGCGGCGTCGGCTATCTCGTCCAACAACGCGTAGAGGACCGGCGCGTCCCCCCGTGTGAGGACGGGCTGATCGTCCTTCCCGAGCCGGTCGAAGCGAGGCCGCATCTGGACGGCCAGAGCGATGAACAGCGTCCCCGTCAGCAGCGGGACGAGCGCCGCCCAGCCGAGTATCACCAGCAGCAGACCACCGACGAACAGGCCGGCCGTCACGAGATTGATCAATCCCGCCAGGCCGTACGCCGCTGCCCTCGACCAGTCGGCCCGCTCGGGAACAGCAGGCCTGACCTCGTCCGACACTTCGCTTTTCTGCACTGTGTCTCCCCCGTTGCGCGCAAGGGAGTCAGAATATGATCGAACGTCGAGCTCGAACAGGCTTTTGCCGAGGCGCACAGCGTTGTGACAAGGCTGCAGCATTTACCGGTGCCCGCAGGTGTCAGGTCCTCCCCGGGCGCGCGACACACGGAGCCGCCGGGGCGCAGTCGCCCCACGAAGGCGTCGTCGCCTCGCAGGCCTCAGGGCAGCGCAAGTGAGCGCAGCGAAGCGTGAGTTCGCGCCATGACGACGAGATGGCGCGCGTCGCCTTCCGGGACGACGAGCAGCGGGTGTTCGCCGTCCCTCGTCTGCGGGTAGGGCGCCGACATGCCCGGCGCGGCGACGCCGGTCCCCTTCGGGCCGGCGTGCAGGTCGAGCGCGATCACGCGTCCCCGCCTGGCCCGGTCGTTGCCCGGGGTGAAGGTCACGAACCGGCCGCCGGCAAGAGCTGCCTCGTCCGTGGTGTCGTAGTAGCCCCACAGCTTGCGCCGGCTTTCGAGGTCGTAGGCGTTCCAGTAGCCGGCGCTGGAGTCCTCGGCCCCGGCCTCGTACAGCATCAGCACCCCGTCGGGGGAGATCAGACCGCGCATGGGCTTGTCGACCGTGCCCCTCGGGGTGGGAAGCGGCCGGAGCGCGCCCGGGTCCAGGCGCCGCATGGGCGGGAAGACGTCCCCGGCGGAGAGCCGGCTGCCGGTGCAGACCAGGTAGTGGCCCCCGGAGACGAGGTGCGGGCACGCGACGCTTCGGGGGCTGACCGCCACGGTGTCGCCGGTGCGGGCGTCGCGGGCGGTGACCCGGGCGCCGTCGGTGGCGTAGACGCGGCCCCGGAAGGCGGCGATGCCCTCGCCTGTTTCCCAGGCGACGGTCCGGTGCCACAGGGCCCTGCCGTCGGATGCCCGGACGGCGTCGAGGACGGCGGTACGGGACGCGGGGTCCGCCACGTCGATGGCGTAGACGACCCCGTCCCCCGCACCGAGGGCCACGTAGGCGCCGCCGGTGGACACCCGACGGGTCCACACGCTCGTGCCCGTCCGCAGATCAGCGGCACGCAGCACACCGGCGACGCCGGTCACGGCCCGTTCGTCCGCCGTGTCCACGACCAGCCCGGCGCTCTTGCCGCGGTCGTTCGCGGGGACCGTCCAGGTGATACGACCGTCAGTCCGGGACCGCCCGAGGAGTCCGCCGGAGCCGGTCGCGCACACGACCTGGTGGGCCGTCGCACCGCAGGCACCGGATGCCTCCCCCGGGGACAGCTTGGTGTCCCAGGACCGCCACGGGCCGGATACAGGGGACGCTCCCGACGCCGCCGTACGCGGCGAGGCGTCGGACGACGCGTCGCCGGGCCCACCGCGCCCCGATGTCGAGCATCCGGCGCCCAGCAGGGCGCACAGCGTCAGGGCTCCTGCGAGTGCCGCGCCGCGTAACCGCCGTTGCCCTGGCATCTTCGTCTCCCCGCGGATGCGGCCCCGGGTGCGGGGCTGGTCGGCACGACGGTAACAAGACAGGCCGTCGCGGCGGGCGAGGATGAGACCACTCCGGTTGTTGTCGCGGGCTCATGAAAGTAGCCGAACTGGCGCTGGTGAAGGGCCGGTTACGAGCGGGCCGGGAGCCATCCCCGCTGGACGGCGCGTACGCCTGCCTCGAAACGGCTGCGGGCGTCGAGGCGGTCCATCAGTTCGGAGGCGATGCGCCGCGCGGTGCGGTGTGAGACGCCGAGCCGCTTGGCGATCGTCTCGTCGGTGTGGCCGCCCGCCAGGAGGCGCAGGGCGGTCGTCTGCTGGCCGGTGAGGCCGTGCGGGTCGGTGGGGACCACTTCGCCGAGCGGCTGGGCGGATTCCCAGGTCGTCTCGAAGAGCGCGCACAGCGCGGTGAGCGTGCCCTGCCCGGTGAGCAGGACGGCGCCCGCAGCCGTGTCGTCGCTGCTGACCGAGATCATCGCCGCAGCTGCTGCGCGCGCTGGCCCGGGCGTTGCGGCTCTCGGAGGACGAGCGTGACCACCTGTTCCACCTGGCCGGTCACCGGCCTCCGCGTGCCGACGGGGCGGCCCGGCCGGCGCGCGCCGGCCTGATCCGCATGCTCGACCTGCTCGGTGCCACCCCGGCCCTGGTCCTGTCCGACCTGGGCGAGATCCTCGCCCGGAACCGGGCATCCGTCCTGATGACGGATGACCACAGCGGCTTCTCCGGCGACCGGCGTTACGCCGCATACCGCTGGTTCACCGACCCCGCGGCGCGCGCCATCGCCCCGCCCGAGGAGCATGAGCGTCATGCCCGCAGGCTCGTGGCGGATCTGCGGGCCGTCGCCGGCCGAAGGGCCGGCGACCCCACGGTCACCGGACTCGTCGAGCGGTTGCAGGCCGCGAGTGCCGACTTCCGCCGGTTGTGGACCGAGCACGAGGTGGCGGTACGGCGCGCCGACCGCAAAACGTTCCTCAATCCGCGGGTGGGCCGCCTGACGATGGACTGCGAAACCCTGGTCACTCCCGACCAGAGCCAGCAGCTGCTGGTGCTCACGCCGGTGGACGCGGAGACCCGCGAGCGGCTGGAACTGCTGCAGGTTCTCGGCGTCGAGGAGTTCCCCGCCGAGGCGACGGACACTTCGACACGGTGATCAGCCGCCTCGTCGAGCGCGGGCCCGACAGCCATGGCGGAACCCCGTCCGGTCATCACCGCGGCCCCCGCTCCCCCGCCCTGGGCGGTGGTGGTGGTCCGCCCGCTTCGCCCGCCTCTCCAGCGGATCTCAGCAGCGCAACAATTGCCTTGCTGTGTCAGTGGGTTGCGGCATGATGGCCGCCGTGGACACCGAGGCACTGATCGACGTCTGGCGACGGCTTCTCACAGACCCTCGTAAGTCGTGGGTGCTGTTCGAGCACGGCACATGCGTTGTGCTGACCGCTTCGGAGGGAGACCTTGCCGAACAGGCCACCGAGATCCTCAGGAAGTTCGGCCCCGCCCACGCCGGATCTTCGGCAGGCGACTTCTCCGTGATCGACGTCAGGGACGTCGAGGGCTGGGTCGTCACCGGCCATCACCACGACGTCCTCACCTACGTCGGCCCTGATGAGCCACACGACCGGTCGGAGATCGCTGCCGGGTTGTCCGGGCGGTCCAAGCGTCACCGGGACGGAACGGAACTGCGCGCGGTCCACGTCGAGGACAAGCGAGCGTCAGCGGACCTGGCTTGATGCGGTGATCCGATGACGCCGCCCGATCATCCACTCCCCGCCGTCGCCCCCGTGCCCGCGGATCCGGCCCGCGCCCGCCTTCTGCACGTGGTCGGGGCCATCGAAGCCTGGGACGAACTGGAGCGCGCCCACCTGGAGACCACCTTCCGCTGGCTCGCGGGTGGAGCTCCGGTCCACCGGACACGCGCACCGGATGTTCCGGCGATGCATCTCGTGAGCTACTTCGTCGTCCTCGACGACGCCCGTGGGCTGGTTCTGCTCGTCGCCCACCGCAAAGCGGGCCTGTGGCTGCCGGCCGGAGGACACGTCGAGCCGGGTGAGGACCCCTGGGTCACCGTGGTGCGCGAAAGCCAGGAAGAGCTGGGCCTCGAAGCCGTGGCATCGCCGATCACCGGTGAGCAGCCCCTCTTCCTCACTGTCACCCGAACCCGAGGCCCTGGCTCGCACACCGACGTCTGCCTCTGGTATCTCCTCAACACCGACGCCCGGACCATCACCTCCTACGACCAGGGCGAGTTCAGCGCCATTCGATGGCTGACCGAAGAGCAGGTGCTCCAGGAACCGGGCGAACGTATCGACCCCCACATGCACCGTTTCATCCGCAAGCTCCAACACGCGCGGGCCCGGGAGCGTCGCGGGTAGCCACCTCCGCACGCCCACGGGGCCACTCCACAACGGCCGCTGCCGACGACGTCGTGTTCAGGAACGGCGAGGCCGCGTCACGTCTCCAGGTAGAAGTCGGTGCGGTCGATCCACGCAGGGACGACGAAGATGCTGTCGCCCACCGGTGCTTCGCCGGCCTCCAGCAGGGACCACTCGCGGGCCTCTTCTACGAGTCGCGCCCAGGGCGCGGTCCAGTCGAGTTGGCGTCGCAGGACGCGTCGGCTTCGCCGTCGAGCTGCTGGACGAGTCTTTCGACAGGTGACGTCATCGCGCGGATCGGTTCCGGTGCCAGGCGGATCGGTTCCGGTGCCGGAAGGAGGGCAGCCACCAGCAGAGCACCCGGCGGTCCTCCGGCCAGGGGACGCGGTCCGTGGTCTCCCAGTGCTCGAACGAGTCTCGCGTGCGGTCGATCGGCCGCCACATCGGATCGAGCGGCTCATCCGGTGCGGGCGGCCGGACGAAACGGCGGCCATCCTCGTCGCATGCACCGAAGACCTGGAAGGTGCGCTGCGCCTCCACCAGAGAGACCTTGGCGGCCCCGCCGGTCATGGTCGGCCGGCGGAACTGGACACCGTCGTCCTCCCAGGAGCGGATGGGGCAGATCGCGTACGAGCCGGCCATCTCGTCCGGTACGAGATGGCCACAGCAGGGGCAGGGGTAGCGGCGGCTCACCTGCACAGACTGGTTAACCGGTGGTGTCGGGTGCCAGCGATTCCGATCCGCCAAGCTCAGGGGCCGTCGGCGTCGCAGAGGGCCATCAGCGGTACGTACGACCGGTGCGCCTGCCTTGCGCTCGAGTCAGCCGTCGTGGCCCTCGGCCCGTGCCTGGTCTGCGGGGTGCGCCGGGAAGCGGTACGGGTGTGCGCTTGTGGGCCCCTGCAAGGGAAGGGGACGGATCGTGAGGTCGGACGCGTCGGTCGCGGCGTCGGGATCCAGGAGGAGCCGGGCGGTGATCTGCTTGCCCCAGGAGCGGGAGGCGACAGCCACTCTGTGGCTGACGGACTGCACCAGGCGCAGTCCATGGCCGCCTACCCGACGGGGGTCGTGCTCTCTCATCACCGGTTCGTCGGTGGAGGTGTCCCACACGGTGATCGACAGTTCACCGGCGGACAGCTCCAGGACCATTCCGCACGGGCCCGGAGCGTGGCGGATCGCGTTCGTGACGAGCTCGCTGACGGCCAGTTGCGCGTCCATCGACGTGCGCGTCGGCAAGGACGCGCGGCCGGCCTGCGGGGCGCGGGCGAGGAAGGCGCGCAGCATACGGCGCGCGTCGGCGACGCGCACCGCGCCGCTGTCCCACGCCACGCTGGAACTCAGCGTGGCGCGCTCTCCCTTGCCCTGCTCATCTGCCGCCTGCTTCATAAGCGGGATGATCATGTAGGGCTCTTTCGTTGTGTCCGACGTTGGAGCGGTTTTCCGTTTTGCGTCTACCCGGGGGCCGACCGCGCACACCAGGAGCGAAATCCCGTCTCTCGCTTCCCCGCCGTCTGCCCCCTCCACGGTCCGGTCCCACCCCTCTCCTCACAACCCGCACACCCCGTGTCCCGGTCGCCGCCTCGACACGCGGCCCGGCGATCAGGCCGGCGCGGTGCCCTCGGCGCGGACGCGCTGGGCGACGTCACGCAGTTTGATGTTGTGGTCCTGGGAGAAGCGGCGCAGCACGTCGAAGGCGTCGTCCTCGCTCAGGCCGTGGCGCTCCCTGAGGATGCCGAGCGCCTCCCCGATGGCGTGCCGGCTCTCCATCGCGTGTTCGAGCTGGTCGATGGTCCGGGCGCTGTCCAGGGCCACGGCGGCGTGCGAGGCCAGCAGCCAGCCCGCGGTCTCGATGTCCTTGCCGAAGGCTCCGCGACGGCGCGAGTACAGGTTCAGCGCGCCGAAGTCGTCGTTGTCGGTGTAAAGCAGGACGCCGGTCATGCTGCCCATCCCAAGCCGGCGGGCCTCCGCGGCGAAACGCTGCCAGGTGGGCTGCGGCTGGGTCATGTCCGCGATCCGGTACAGACGGTCACCGTTCTTACTCCGCGCCAGGTCGAAGCAGGGTCCTTCGCGCAGCTCCCCCTGCAACCGGTCCGCCTCCCGGACCATGTCCCCGCAGGCCGCCAGGGACACGGCTCGGCCCTTGCGCACGGCGAGGATCCCCGCCTCGTCGCAGCCCTCCACCAGTTTCACCGCCGACGCCGCGATCTGGTCCAGCGTCGCCTGGACCGAATCCTGCGCCAACAGGTCCCGCGCCAGCAGAGCCATCTGCTCGGCGAATTCCCGCCACTCCACCGCCACCACCCCTCCCATCACTGATTGGGCCACAGTATCTCCGGCCTCTTCACCCCTTTCGCCTGCACCAACAGCTCGGAGGCAGCAGAGCGCGCGTGTGGTGCGGCCCCTTGCGGCCGGGCCCGGTTCCCTCGCCCCGAGGCTCCCGCGCGACGAAGCCGCTCGACCTGGCGCAGGCGGGTGAGGAACGGCTGGAACGACTGCTGGGCCGCACGAGGAGCACCGTTCCCGCCGACGTACTACTGCCGAGCCGTGATGCCGGTGAGGATGAGGTCGATGCCGCCGAGGAACTCCACCCGGTCGTCGTGCTCACGCAGCCGGCCGGCGACGTTCCGGGTGAACGGGTACTGATCGGGGTCGAGTTCCGACCAGGTGGTCGCCACGGAGTCGAGGAACTCGGTACGGCTCATGCCGGTGTGATGCGACCGGGCGTTGGCCGCGTTCTGGCCGGCCACTCCGAGGATGTAGTTGAGCAGCGTGGACGCGGCGGTGAACTGGGCGGCCTCGGGCACTTCGAGCGCCTGGAGCTGCCGTCCGATGCGTTCGAAGACGCGCAGCATGGGTGACCCCGCCGGTGTGCGGGCGAGCTGTGCGCCCATCCACGGGTGGTCGTCGATCGCGTCGAACAGTCCGACCGCCAGGGCGCGGACCGCGTCCTGCGGCGTCGCCCCGGTGTCCTCTCCGGCGAGGGCCTCGGTGACGACGGCGTCCGTGGCGGCGCCGAGCAGCTCGCTCTTGCCGGTGACGTGCCAGTAGATCGCCCCCGGCCCGGTCGCGAGGCGCTCGGCCAGCGCGCGGAACGTCAGGCCGCTCTCGCCCACCGTGTCGAGGAGTTCGACGGCGGCGCTGACGATGCGCTCCCGCGAGAGAGGTTCCTGCCGTCGTTCCGTGCGCCGCGCCCTGGTAGCCATGTCCGCATTCTAGACACCCTGGAACGATGTTCCACCTTGACAAGAACTGGAACAACGTTCCATGCTGAGCGTGCTGGAACGACGTTCCAGACAGGAAGCCGCCAGGCGTCCGCCGGCGGTCCGCGGCCCGAAGGGAAGCACCATGGGAAACACCAGGACGTCTCCGGTCACGATCATCGGCGCGGGGCTCGGAGGGCTGACGCTCGCCCGCGTCCTCCACGTCCACGGCATCCCTGCGACGGTCTACGAAGCCGAGGCGTCGCCGATGGCACGCACGCAGGGCGGTCTGCTCGACATCCACGACTACAACGGGCAGCTCGCGCTGGAGGCGGCCGGACTGTCCGCCGAATTCCACGCCATCATCCACAAGGGCGGAGAGGCGTCCCGCGTACTCGACCAGGACGGGAAGGTCCTGCTGGACGAGCCCGACGACGGCACCGGCGGGCGTCCGGAAGCACCTCGCGGCGCCCTCCGGCAGATGCTGCTCGACTCACTGCCCGCCGGCACGGTCCGGTGGGGTCACAAGGTCACCGCCGTCCAGGCTTCAGGGGACGGCCGGCACGAGGTGACGTTCGCCGACGGGGCGACCGTGACGACCGGGCTCCTGGTCGGCGCGGACGGAGCGTGGTCGCGGGTACGTCCGCTGCTGTCCGACGCCCGGCCCGAGTACGTCGGCACATGCATGATCGAGACCTACCTCCACGACGGCGACACCCGCCACCCGGCGAGCGCCCGGGCCGTCGGCAACGGCTCGCTGTTCGCGCCCGCCCCCGGCAAGGGGATCTTCGCGCACCGCGAGGCGGACGGTGTGCTGCACACCTACGCGATCCTCACCAAGCCGCGGGAGTGGATCGACGCCATCGACTTCACCGACGCGCAGGCGGCAACGGCCCGCGTCGCCGCGGAGTTCGACGGCTGGGCCCCTGAACTCACCGCCCTGATCACGGACAGCGCGACCGCTCCCGTACCGCGTACCGTCAACTGCCTTCCGATCGGCCACCGTTGGGATCGCGTGCCCGGCGTGACCCTGGCCGGCGACGCTGCCCACCTGATGGCCCCGTCCGGCGAGGGGGCCAATCTCGCCATGTACGACGGTGCCGAACTCGGCAAGGCGCTGGCCGCACACCCGGACGACACCGAGGCGGCGCTCACCGCGTACGAGGAGGCCCTGTTCCCGCGCAGCGCCGCCGCCGCCGAGGAGTCACTGGACATCCACCTGCTCTGCATCGACGACAACGCCCCGCACAGCCTGGTCGGCTTCTTCACCGCTCACGAACAGGCCGAGTGAACCGCGACCGCTCCTGAACACGGCCGGAATCCGAACACAGCCGGAAGCGGAGCCGAAGACGTTCATGCGCGCTCCGAACTCGGGCCGCCCGCAGCGTCCGGGGGCGTTTCGACCTTCGTGTAGAGCACCTCACGGGCCTGCTCCGCGGCGCGGGTGAGGCTCTCTCCGACGAAGTCGAGGAAGCGGGCGATGTTCTCGAGACGGGTGGCGGCCGGAGTGCCCGCCCCCAGAACGCCGACCCCCTGCCGTGCGGTCTCCACGAGCTTGGCGTTGGACCGGGCGCTCGCCATCATCGCCTGGTACCAGAGCTCGTCGTCGACGGCGTAGCGCTCGCGGCGGCGTTCGTCGCGTTCGCGGCGGACGAGGTCCTGGCTCTCCAGGAACGCGATCGCCTTGGAGACCGACGCCGGACTGACCTTGAGGCGCTGTGCGAGTTCCGACGCCGTGAGGCTGCCCGCGTCGGTGGTGTAGAGGCAGCCCAGCACCCGGGACATCATCTTGGGCAGGCCCGACTGCATGAGGACGGTGGTGAACACCTCCTCGTACTCACGTACGGCCTCGGGGTCACGTCCGTGATCCGGTCCGGGCGCCTCCGCCCCCCGCGGCGCACCCTGCCTGCGCTGGTGGGCGCGGCGTTCGGTGGCGCGGTGGGCGAGTTCGGCGCGATACGCGGTGGGGCCGCCGTTGCGCATCACTTCACGCGTGACGGTCGAGGTGGGGCGGTCGAGCCGTCTGCCGATCTCCGCGTAGGCGAGGCCGTCGGCCAGCCCCAGTGCGATCTGCTGACGTTCCTGCTGGCTGAGCCTGCCTCCCGGCATCGCACTCTCCTCCGTGGTCCCGATGCCCCCAGCATAGCGTTCACCTTCAAGTCATTGCAACGCACCGAGCTCCCCTAGTTGCGTTATCCGGCAGCGCAACGCAACGATATTAAGGTCTTGATCTGCATAAACAGTATTTCCGCGCAACGACCTCGTTGTGACTTCGGTGAATGCAACGTAGCGTTTCCAACGTCGGAAACAACGAACCGCAGCGCAGGAGACCACCATGCAGAAGTTCGACACCCCCTCCCCCATCTCCGCCGTCCTCGACATCCCCGCCGGACGCATCAGGTTCATCGCGGCCGACCGGACCGACACCACGGTCGAGGTTCTGCCCGCGGATCCCTCGAAGAGCCGCGACGTGAAGGTGGCGGAGCAGACCGAGGTCGCGTACGGCGACGGCGTCCTGCGGATCGAGGCGTCGGCGAAGAACCAGTTCCTCGGCTCCTCCGGCTCCATCGAGGTGACGGTTCAGCTGCCCGCCGGCTCCCGGGTCGAGGCGAAGGCGGCCAGCGCCGAACTCCGGGGCGTCGGACGGCTCGGCGACGTCGCCTTCGAGAGCGCGCTCAGCACCGTCAAGCTCGACGAGGCGGGCGACGTCCGGCTCACCACACAGGCCGGCGACGTCTCGGTCGGCCGCCTCAACGGCCCCGCGGAGATCAGCACCGTCAAGGGCGACATCACCATCGCCGAAGCCTCAAAGGGCACGGTCGTGCTGCGCACCCAGGCCGGCAACGTGTCGGTCGACGCCGCCGCCGGCGTTTCCGCCTCCCTCGACGCCGGCACCACCTACGGCCGCATCCACAACGCGCTCAGGAACACCGAAGGCACCGCCGAACTGAGCATCCACGCGACCACCGCCTACGGCGACATCGTCGCCCGCAGCCTCTGAGGAGCACCCCCATGACCAACCTGGCCATCGCGGCGACCGGACTGCGCAAGTCCTACGGCGAGAAGGTCGTGCTCGACGGGGTCGACCTGGCCGTCCCCGAGGGAACGACCTTCTCCCTACTCGGCCCGAACGGCGCCGGCAAGACCACCGCCGTGAAGATCCTCTCCACCCTCATCACCGCCGACGCGGGCGAGATCCGCGTCGGCGGACACGACCTGGCCACCGCCCCCCAGGCGGTACGCGCCGCGATCGGCGTCACCGGCCAGTTCTCCGCCGTCGACGGCCTGATCACCGGCGAGGAGAACATGCTCCTCATGGCCGACCTGCACCACCTGTCCCGGCACGAGGGCCGCCGCACCGCCGCCGAACTGCTCGAACGCTTCGACCTCGGCGACGCGGCGAAGAAGCCCGCCTCCACCTACTCCGGCGGCATGAAGCGCCGCCTGGACCTCGCCATGACCCTGGTCGGCGACCCGCGGATCATCTTCCTCGACGAACCCACCACCGGCCTCGACCCCCGCTCCCGCCACAACATGTGGCAGATCATCCGCGAGCTGGTCACGGGCGGCGTCACCGTCTTCCTCACCACCCAGTACCTGGAGGAGGCCGACGAACTGGCCGACCGCATCGCCGTACTCCACGACGGGAAGATCGCCGCGCACGGCACGGCCGGCGAACTCAAACGGCTCGTGCCCGGCGGACACGTACGGCTGCGCTTCACCGACCCGGCGACGTACCAGAGCGCCGCCTCCGCCCTCCACGACGCCACCCGCGACAACGAGGCGCTGGCGCTGCAGATCCCGAGCGACGGCAGCCAGCGCGAGCTGCGCTCCATCCTCGACCGGCTGGACTCGGCCGCCGTCGAGGCCGACGAACTCACCGTGCACACCCCCGACCTCGACGATGTCTTCTTCGCCCTGACCGGCGGAGCCGTCATCCCCGACCAGCCCAAGGAGGCCGCCCTGTGAGCTCCCTGCCCCTCGCCGTACGTGACTCGGCCACGATGCTGCGCCGCAACCTGCTGCACGCCCGGCGCTATCCGTCGCTCACCCTGAACCTGCTGCTCACGCCGATCATGCTGCTGTTGCTCTTCGTCTACGTCTTCGGTGACACGATGAGCGCGGGCCTCGGCGGCGGTGATCCCGACCGCTCCCGGTACATCGCGTACATCGTCCCGGGGCTGTTACTGATGACCATCGGCAGCACCGTGGTCGGAACCGCGGTCTCCGTCTCCAACGACATGACCGAGGGCATCATCGCCCGCTTCCGGACGATGGCGATCCACCGTGGTTCCGTGCTCGTCGGGCACGTCGTCGGCAGCGTGCTGCAGTCGATCATCAGCGTGGTCCTCGTGGGCGCCGTCGCCGTGGCCATCGGCTTCCGGTCCGTCGACGCCGGTGTCCTGGAGTGGCTCGCGGCCTTCGGGCTGCTCGTCCTCTTCGCCACGGCGGTCACCTGGATCGCCGTCGGCATGGGCCTCATCAGCCCCAACGCCGAAGCGGCCAGCAACAACGCGCTGCCGCTGATCCTGCTGCCGCTCCTGTCCAGCGCCTTCGTCCCCATCCACTCGATGCCGGGCTGGTTCCAGCCGGTCGCCGAGTACCAGCCGTTCACGCCGGCCATCGAGACCCTGCGCGGCCTGCTGCTCGGCAGCGAGATCGGCGACGACGGCTGGCTCGCGGTCCTGTGGTGCCTGGGCCTCGCGGTACTCGGCTACTTCTGGTCCACCTCGAAGTTCGACCAGGACCCGAAGTAACCGCCATGACCACGCGGGCCACCTCCCGCGACCCGTCCCACCCCGAGGGCGGCGTACACCGACACCATGTCGAGGTACGCCGCCCCGTAGGCGTTCCGGGCCCCGCGCCGGGCGCAGGTCAGCTCCCGGCGGCCCCGAGCCCGCGCTCTGGCCGCAGGTCCGTAGCCGCTCGCCCGGAGGTCGGAGTTGCGCGGCCGCTGTCCTGGCCGCTCAGTCATCCGACGGTGGCGCGGGACCCGCACCATGCTGAAGGAGCGCCTCCTCCTGGGGTCAGGTCAACTCTGCTGCCGGCTCTGCCGCATGGCCTCGTCCGTCATGTCGGCCACCTGGCCGGCCGGCGGGGCCTCGGCGTCGACGTCCGTGCCGAAGTCGGAGAAGTTCATCACCGTACGCATCTTGACCTGCTGCGGCGCGGCACTGTTGTCCGGCTTCGCGCTGGCGGAGGCCGGGGCCTTGACCGTCATGTCGATCTGCTGACGGCGCAGCCGACCGTCCTCGTCGAGCCACACGTGCATCGGCAGCGTCGCCCCGAGCTGCTGCCGCATCTTGGCGCCGCCAGGCAGCTCGGCGACGTCCACCGAGACCCGGTAGTGGGTCGTGTCGACGCCGTCGATCTTCTGGGTGCCGACCTTGGTGACGTCCTTGTCGGTGATCGCCTTGGCGTACGCGGCGGACTGGGCCGGGTCACCGATCTGCCGTCCGCTCACGCCCTGCGACTGCGCGGCCTTCTTCAGATCGATCTTCATCCACGTCTTGCCGCCCTGCACCTTCTGGCCAGGCACCTTCTGGTAGAGCACCTGGTCGACCACACGCTGCTCGACGGTCTTGCCCTCAGCGGCGACGGTCATGACACTGTCGCCCTCCTTGAGGTCGAGCGCGCCCCTGCCGGCCGTCGTGACCGACTCACCCTTCGCGGAGAGCTTCATGTCGATCGCCATCTTGGCCGTCCCGGCCTCAGCCGTCTTGTCGTAGGCGGCCCGTACCGCCGCGGTGCCCTCCTCCTGAGCGCCCGCGCCCCCGCTCGCGCCGGCCGAGGCCCCCGGCTTCCCGGCGGCCGGCTCACTGTCGTCACCGCAGCCCGTCAGGACGACACCGGCCATCACCGCGGCCACACCGATCGCCCCGGCCTTCATCCCCCTGCTACGCATAAGAATCCCCATCGTCTCAACGACCGCCGGGCACTTCGACCCAGCGCTTTGTGCCGTCCCGATTTCCCATGAGTCACCCGAACACACCTGCCGCACAGGCGGCTTGGCGCAAAAGCGCGGGGATCTCAACCGCACGCGTTCCTTCTCAGACAACGGGGGCTTCCCCGCGAATGGACCGCGCGACCGGGGGAAAGAAGCGCCCGCGGCACAGCCGTAAAATACGTCAGTGACGACGGGACCGAGGTGCTCACCCGAACCGGCTTCCTCACCGCCGTCGCCATGGCGCCGATCACTGTCCCGGCCTGGCAGAAGCGCTGAAGGCGCGTGTACGGATGCGGGAATTCGGAATTATGGATTCCTGAAGCAATGACCCGACGCACGCATTCCCCGTACGGAGCCGCCGGCGCCCGCAAATCGGACGGCTGGGGCGTCCCGTGTCCTGCGAGTTCACGGTCTCCGCGATCCACGCGGGCGTCATCGCTTCTGCCGAGAAGCGTCCCCGTCGGAGATACTGGCCAGGCAATGGACGCTACAGCGGCAGCGCGGTCAGGGCGGTCAGGGCGGTTCTTCCAGCTGGGAGACCGAGCAGGCGGTCCCGCTCGGATTCGCCGCCACCCGGTAAAACCCTTTCGCTCAGGAAGGCAGCTGTGATGGACACCCAGCACACCACCATGCGCGCCGTCCGCGGTCACCGCCGTGGCGGTCCCGAACGTCTGACGTACGACCTCGCCCCCAGGCCCACACCCGCCGCCGACGAGGTGCTGGTGGCCGTGAGGTCGGCTGCCATCACACGCGGCGAACTGGACTGGGACGCGACCTGGACGGACCGTTTCGACGGCTCGGGCAGCCTGCGACTGCCGATCGTCCCGGCGAAGGAGGTCTCGGGGCAGGTCGTGGAGGTCGGGTCCGCCGTACGGGACCTGAGCGTCGGCGACGAGGTCTTCGGGCTCATCCCCTTCACCCGGGACGGTGCCGCCGCGGAGTTCACCGCCGTCCCCGCGGACGTCCTGGCGGTGAAGCCGCCCTCGCTGGACCACGACGGGGCGGCGGCTCTGGCCCTGCCCGGCCTCACGGCGTGGCAGGGGCTCGTGCGCCACGCCGGCCTGCAACCGGGAGACACCGTTCTCGTCCATGGCGCGGCCGGCGGCGTCGGGTCGACGGCGGTCCAGATCGCCGTGGCCCTCGGCGCGACGGTCGTCGCCACGGCCCGGGCCAAGGACGCGGAGTTCGTGCGCACGCTCGGTGCCGAGCGGGTGATCGACTACGCGGCCCAGCGGTTCGAGTCCGCCGTGGCCGGTGTCGCGGTGGTCTTCGACACGGTGGGCGGTGACACCCAGGCGCGTTCATGGCAGGTGCTGCGGGACGGCGGCACCCTGGTCAGCATCGTCTCCCCGCCCGGGCCCGGCCCGGCCGACGGCACGCGCGGTGTCTTCTTCGTGGTCGAACCCGACCGCACCGGCCTGGTCGCGCTCTCGAAGCTCGTCGAGGAGGGGCGCCTGGTGCCGTACGTCGACCGGATCGTCCCGCTGCAGGACACCTCCCTCGCGTACAGCACGCTGGAACGGGAGCACCACCAGGGCAAGATCGTCGTCCGCGTCTCCTGAGGGCGGACCGGCCCTCACGTCACCCTCCGGCCATTGACGGGTTCGCCATCCTCCGGGCGGTCGACGGATTGGTTCCAGTGGAGCGCCGACGTCGATGAGAGCCTCGAGTGGCTGATCGCTTTCACCGCCCGTGGCCTGCGCAGCACGTGAACCTCACGTCCTGACCCGGCCCCGTGAGTAATCACAGGCGATCTTCCAGCGGCAGTGGATACCGTGCTGACCCATGGACGTGACGTTCACCAAAGGTCCTGGGCGCCGTTATCGCGTGGCTGTCGTTCGGGAACGCGGTCCGGAGTTGGCACCGCGGCAGGGCCCGGGCTACGACGACCATCTGCCGCACGACGCCGTGCACTTCCTCGTCGAGGCCGAGGCCGGCTTGACCGGGGGCGCCTTCGGCCGTATCGCGGCAGGACGGAGCAACCTCTTCTGGGCCGCCGATCCTGCCGTCAGAAAGCGTCAGGCGCGTCGGGAAGCCAAACGGCCGCCGAGCCGGGCCGAGCATGCCGACATGGCGCGGTCCGAGACGCTGGCCTCCCTGTGCGCCCCGTTGTGGGAACTGCGCGCGGGGCAACGCTCCGAGCTCCCGGACTGGTTCCTCGCGGCGGCGCCGGGCTTCGAGATGTCGCCCCTCATCGAGCGCATCCTGATCCGTCTGGACGACTTCGCCACACGCTGGCACGCCCTGCCGGCCGGCGGCAGCGTGACGTTGTCGTGGCCGGACCGCGGACCCGGCGACGACGCGAACAGGTCCCGGCGCCGATCACGGACGCGCCACGACAACTGGGCTGGGATACGCCACCGTTGACGATCCGGCACTCCACAGGCACGGCGACGGACGCTGAAGTCGCCCACAGCCGCGCGTAGTTCCGCGCGCGCAGCCGCATCACTCCGCCGGGTCCCGGTGCCCACCAGGTCAACGTCTGCTTCCGCCGGTGGTGCGAAGCGCGCTGCTGCGAGGCCGGCATCTCCGTGCACGTCCCGGGCCCGCACCGTCACGCCGGAGCACCGGACCTCGCGACTCATGACGTGCCCTGGCCGGCTCACGGTCACCGGCTCACGGTCACCGGCTGACGGCCCGTCGGCCCGGACGCCGACCGGGCGTCGGGCCCCGCGACTACTTGCTGATCGCGAAGCGCATCAGGGCGTGCTCGTCACCCTGCTTGATCTTCCCCGTCACATTGATCACTTCGAGCTTCCAGGCGCCGCCCACGCGCACCGCCTTGGCGACCGCGCATCCGTTGTCCTGGTTCAGCAGGCTCGGCCAGATGTCGGCGACCTGCTGGGAGGTTCCGCCCGTCGCGTCGTAGACCTTGAAGCTGATGTTGCGGGCCTTCTGGAACGAGCTGCCCTTCTTGAAGGCGGCGGCGACGAACACGATCGACGTGATGTTGGCTGGGACCCGCGCGAACTCGACCGTGACGGTCTCGTCGTCGCCGTCGCCGCGCCCGGTCTGGTTGTCGCCACTGTGCAGCAACGAGCCGTTGCCCATGGGATCCAGCGAGTCGAGGCCCGCCAGGCGCACCGGGTCCGCTCCCTGCAGGGCGATGGCGATCAGGTCGAGGTCGGTGCCGCTCTTGCGGCGGAGCACGCCCATGACCCCGCCGCTGCTGCCGGCCGTGGGATCCCAGGACACGCCGATGGACAGATGGGTCACTCCGTCCAGGTCCGCCGGGCCGTCTTCCTTCGTGAGCGTGATCATGCGTGGGTCATCCTCTTGGTATGGAACTACGACACGCAGAGTGTGCCTGGTCTCCCGGTGGTTGCGCACGTGGGGTCCCGCTCTGCGCCCCCGCCCCTCACCGGCCATCGGCCGCCGCCGGCCCCCGTCCTCGGCCTCACTAAGGTGATCCGATGCGCTACAGAGCCGTGTTGATCGCCCTGTTCCTGATCCCGCTGCTGTGGGGGGCGGTCTCCCTGCTGAGGGCCGCTTCGGCCCACGGCACCCCCGACTGCCCAGGGCTCCAGCTGGGCCCGGACGGGGAGGATCACCCCGGCCCCATGAGGCCCGGCGACACCTGCGCACTCTCCTACGACACCGCCACCGGCCACTCGATCGGCACCGGCACCTACCAACAGGCCGTGTTCGCGCAGGACTTGAAGCGGCGGAGCCTGTATCGGCAGGGGACGCTGTTCATCTTCTACGGGGCGGCGGGGACGGGCATCGTGCTCATCGCCGCCCGGAGGCGCGAGGCAGCGGCCCCTCACGCCTCCGACAGGTGGTTCGGGGCGCGGTGAGCACACCCCTCACTCGTCGGAGTCGGCCTTGGTGCTCGCCGCCGCGTAGGCCTGGGACGGGGTCATGGCGACGCCGTTGAGGGAGACCGTCCTGTAGGGGCTGACCTTGGCGCAGGTCTTGGCCTCGTCGGCGGTCTGGGCGTGGGCGTTGGAGACGGCGGCCTTCGTGTCGGCGGGCTCGGGCGAGGACGCGCCGCCGGGGAACGTCGTACCGCTCGGCCAGTCGCTGCCGACCACCAGGGTCAGGCCGGTACCGGTGCCCTGCTTCAGATGCGAGGAGGGCAGGTCCAGCGCCTTGGCGGCGGTCTTGGCCTCGGCCTTCTGACCGGCGCCGTAGGTGAGGATGGTGGTGGTCGAGCGGATGGGCGCGTTGGCGGTGGTCGTACCGGAGTTGAAGCCCGCGTCGATGAGCGCGCCGGCGATGGCGGAGGCGCGGCCGGTGATGCCGGTGCCGTTCTGGATGGTGACGGCGATCCGGGAGGGGGGCACGGCCGAGGCGGTGTCCGTGGCCTTCGCGCCGGCGGTCGCCGACGCCGCCGAGGACTTCTTGCCGGAACCGGTGGTGAGCGACTGGTCGTCCGCGATGGTCGCGAAGAGGGTCTTGGCGCCGGCGCCCACCACCACCCGGTTGTCGTCGTCCGGGTCGGGGACGGTCTGCATCGTGGCGAAGGTCAGCCGTTTGGTGGGCACCTTGTTCAGGTCCGCCGCGAGGCCCATGAGCTTCTTGACGGTGCCGAGGCCGTCGTCCACGGTGAGCGCCTTCGTGGCGGCGTTCGCGAGATCGTAGACCGCGGTCGGGTCGGTGAGCGTCCCCGCGCTCTTGAACTTGCGGATCATCGCGCTGAGGAAGATGTGCTGGGAGATCGTACGGCCGAGGTCGCTGCCGTCGCCGAAACCGTGCCGCGAGCGGACGAACTCCAGGGCCGCGACGCCCTTGAGGGTGTGCGTGCCCTCGGAGAGCTTCAGGTGCGAGTAGGTGTCGTAGACGTCGGCGTCGACGCACACCGAGACGCCGCCGACCGCGTCGGACATCTTGACCACGCCGGAGAAGTCGAGCTTCACGAAGTGGTCGATGGGTATGCCCGTCAGCTCGTGGACGGTGGCGACCTGGCAGGCGGGGCCGTACTGCAGCGCACTGTTGATCTGGCCGTAGTAGCCGGCCGTGGACTTGCCGGTCTCGCCGTCCTTGCACGCCGGCACGTTGGTCATGGTGTCGCGGGGGATGCTCATGACGGTGGCGTTGGAGCGGTCGGCGGATATGTGCACCACCATCTGCACGTCCGCGTTGCTGCCCGTCTGCACCCCGGTCTGCGAGCAGCCACCGCCGAGTTTGCAGTCCGCCTTGCTGGTACGGCCGTCCGACCCCATGACGAGCAGGTTGATGGGGGTGCGGCCGAACGCGTCGGCCTTCTCCGTCCCGCCCTTGCCGTCGATCGGGACGGTGTTGATGTTGCTGTTGAGGTGCTGGTAGAACCACCAGCCCCCGCCGGCCGTACCGAGCACCAGGACGGCCAGGCAGATCCCGACGATCCGCAGCACGCGTCTGGCGCGGCGCACCGGCCGGACCTGCCGCCGCGACCGCGCGCCCGGGCGGGAGGCGGCCCGCGCCGCGGCCCGGCCGCCCGGCGGGCGCGTGCCGTCCGGTACGGCACTCCGCTGTCCGGGGACCCGGGTGCTACGGCTGCGCGTGGCCTGGCCGCCCGGACCGTTCCAGGGGTCGCTCATTTCCCACTCCCACGAACGGTCGGACGCTCCAGGCGGGCCATTGGGGGCGGCGGCCGGGCTTGCGCGGCGGTGTACGGGCTGGCAAAGATCACTCCGAGTGCGTAGTTGCGCAATCTAGTGCAGCCGCGGCCCGCACAGCACGAATCCTGGGGCAATTCACAGGTGAGCGATGTCATGGAACCGACACGGGCGTTTTCGACTCGTCGGTGCCGAGCGGTCTGGTCCGTCAGGAGCGGGCGGGACCGATGGGGACGACTCCACCGCAACCGCCCCGCCCGCCCGACAGTTCCCACGGAGGGCGACGGTTCCGCTACGCGAGGCGAAGTCCCTCCGTTCGTCTCAGCCGAAGCTGACCGGCGCCCTCGGCGGCGCCGTCGCGTCCATGACCGCCGGGCGGGGTGGCGCTGCGGGTGGGTGCCCCTACTCGACTCGGTCTGAGCAACTGCGCTTTGCAGCGAGCTGGTTGGGCCGACCGGCCGGGGTGAGGGCGGCCGGCGGCGGACAGCCGCCTCCCGCGGACCACCGTTCGGGGGAAGGCGCGGGAACGGATGGCGTCGCCCGGTCGTCTACAGTGCGGGACGATGTCTACACGTTTGTAGTCGACGGGTCGTGGGTGTCCCCACGGCCACCCTAGGAGCACACGGCCCGCGATCCGACGGAGGAGCATGCGCGACAAGATCCTGGTCGTCGAGGACGACCACGCCCTGCGTGACGTGCTGCGCCGCGGCCTGTACGACGAGGACTTCGAGCCCGTGCTCGCTCCCGACGGATCCACCGCCCTGCGCCTGGCAGGCGACGGAATCGCCGCCGCCGTCCTGGACGTCGGGCTGCCCGACGCGGACGGCCGGGACGTGTGCCAGGCGATGCGGGCCAACGGGTTCGCCGCCCCGATCATCTTCCTCACCGCTCGCCACCACCTCACCGACCGGCTGTCCGGCTTCTCCGCCGGAGCGGACGACTACCTGCCCAAGCCCTTCCACCTCGCCGAACTCCTCGCCCGGCTGCGCGCCCTGCTCAAACGCGCCGGACCGCCTGCCCTCGCCACGACGGGCGATCTCGTACTGGACGCGACCCGGCACAGTGCGAGGGTCGGAGAGGTCCGCACCGAGCTGTCCCCGACGGAGTTCCGCCTGCTGGCGACGCTCGTGGCCGCGGGCGGCGGACTCGTACGGCGCCGCGATCTGGTCAGGGCGGCCTGGCCGGACGGCGCCCAGGTCAGCGACAACACCCTGGACCAGTACCTGAGCCGGCTGCGCCGCAAACTGCGGGCGGCCGGCAGCGCGCTGACCCTGACGACCGTGCGCGGCATCGGACACCGGCTGTCATGAACCGTCTCCCGCGCCGATGGGGCCCCCGCACCCTGCGCGGCCGGCTCTCCCTCGTGGCGCTGACCACCGCCGCGCTGCTGATGACCGTGCTGACCGTCGCGTTCACCACGGTGATGAACCGGCACCTGCAGCACCAGGCGGACGACGAACTGCGCACCCGCGCGGCCGCCGTGGCCACGACCATCGACACCAGCGGCCCCCGGATGCGGATCCTGGAGACCGTCAACGACCGCCTTCTCGACGCCAACGTGTGGATCTACTCCGGGGCACGGTTGCTGGAGAAGCCGCCCACGGCCGCGGCCGACAGCACACTGACCCGGGCCGCAGACCGACTCGCCACGCGCGGGAAGCGGCTCTGTACGACCATCGAGGCCCACAACCCTCACTTCGTCCGGCTGTGTTCCGCGCCGCTACCCGGTGACCGCAGCACCGGCACAGTCGTCACCGCGCTGGATCTCACCCCGTACCGCAACTCGGCGGACACCCTGCTGCTGGGGTCACTCCTCCTGGACGCCGTCATGCTCGCGAGCACCTACGGCCTGACACGTCTGGCCGTCGGACGCGCGCTGCGCCCGGTGCGGACCATGACCGACCAGGCGACCCAGTGGAGCGCCGTAGGCTCCGACGAACGCTTCGGGGCCGAGGACCAGCCGGCCGAACTCGCCCGCCTGGGCGCTTCGTTGGATGCCCTGCTGGACCGCATACGCTCCGTTCTGCGTCATGAGCAGCAACTGACCGGGGAGTTGTCCCACGAACTCCGCACCCCGCTCACCCGGATCATCGTCGAACTCGACTGGTGGCGGGCCCGGCAGCGCTCGGCCGCCGAGACCCGGGCCACGCATGAGGTGATCGCCGAGGCCGCCGAATCCATGCGCGCCATCTGCGACACGCTCCTCGACGACGCCCGAGAGGGCTCTCTGAACGCCTCCACGGCTCCCGGTGCGACCGCCGTCGAACCCGTCCTGCGCCGGCTGGCCGGACATCTCGGCGCGGACGAGCCGACGAGCGTCGTCGTCGAGGTGGCTGATCCGGCGCTGAGGGCGGGCGTCGCGCCCGCCCTCCTCGAACGCATCGTCAGCCCGCTGCTGGTCAACGCGGTCCGGTACGCCCGCTGCGCGGTGGTCCTGTCCGCGCGGCCGATACCCGGCCGGGTGCACATCGACGTCACCGACGACGGTCCCGGCGTGCCGGACGCGTTCCTCGGCGACCTGTTCCAGCCCGGTCGTCGCGCCGACCCCGGAGACGGGCACGACGGCGCGGGCCTCGGACTGCCCCTCGCGCGCCGTCTCGCCCGGGCCGTGGGCGGTGAGGTGTCCCACGACCCCGAGCACACCCCCGGGGCCCGCTTCCAGGTCGACCTGCCTGCCGGGTAGCAGGGCGTCAGGGTGCGGCCCGGGGTGCGCTCACGTCCTCGGCCGCACCCGCCCGGCTCAGGCCGCGGTCCGCGCGGGTTCCGGTACCTCCGCCACGTCCTTCCGCGTCACCGACAGATGGACCACCAGTCCGAGGATGACCGCGAGGAACAGCGTGCTGGTGACGACCGTGCCCAGGCCGAGGCCCCTGTCGTCGGTCGGCTGGGAGAGGTAGTCGCCGATGGAGGCGCCCAGGGGGCGGGTGAGGATGTAGGCGATCCAGAAGCTCCACACCGCGTCCAGGCCCAGCTTGAAGTGCGCGAGGGCGACCGCGGCGATGGCCAGGCCGAACAGGACGGCCGAGAGCCAGTAGCCGAGGTCCATGCGCTCGGAGACCAGGTCACCGGCCGCGGTGCCGAGGGCGAACGTGAACAGCACTGCGAGCCAGTAGAAGGACTCGCGGCCGGTGGTGTCGATGCTGTGAATGGACAGCGTCCGCTCGCGCCGGTACCAGACGACGAAGACGACCGCGAGGAGGATCGCGAAGACGGTGGTGCTGGTCTCCAGGGGCACGCCCAAGTTGTCGGTGAGGTTGTCGCTGATCAGTGTGCCGACGACGCTGATCAGGGCGACAGCGAGCCAGTAGACGCCCGCCCGGTAGGCACGGGTGCGGAACTGCACGACCAGGACGACCGCCAGCAGGGCGCTCATCAGCACCGACACACCGGTCAGGCCGAGGCCGGCCTTGTCGTTGAGCAGGTCGGCCGCGGTCTCGCCCACGGTCGTGCACAGCACCTTGATGATCCAGAAGTAGGCGGTGACTTCGGGCACCTTGCTCCAGCGCGGCCGGCGGCCGGGGGCCGGCTCTCCGGTGCCGTCGGACGGGGGAACAGCGGTCTCGGACGTCTCGTATGTCATGCGGCCCGACCGTGCCACGGCCTACCTGAACACATCCTGACCACCGTGCGGCCTCACCGTCCTCTCCCGCCTCGCGCGCCCACCATGGGTGAACGGACGGCGACACGGGCGTGCGCGCGGCCGGGGTCCGAGGGCAGGCCCAAGGCGATGGCAGAGCGGCCTGGCGGCCCCGCCGCCGCACGGTTCACAGCGCCGAGCGCCGGGCCAGCAGGCCGAGGACCAGTAGGCCGGGGGCCATCGGCAGCCACCCCGTCAGCAGGCGGTACCCGAGGACCGCGGCGAGCGCCGTCTGCTGCGGAGCCCCGGAGGCCGTGAGAGCGAGGGCGAGCGCGGCGTCCAGGGATCCCAGTCCGCCGGGGGTGGGCAGCATGGCGGCCGCGCCGCTGGCGATGAGGTACGCCATGACCACACGGCCCGTGGGCAGTCCGAGGCCGAGCGCGTGGAGTACGGCGACGACCACCCCGGCGTGCAGCAGCGCGAACGCGACCGAGCCGCCCCACAGCGCGCAGGCGCGTGCCGGACTGCGGTGCACGTCCCGCACGTCGGCGAGGAACCGGGCCGCGGCGCGCCGGAGCCGACCGCTCACCGCGACTGCCAGCAGGACGAGGCCGCCTGCCACCGGCAGCAGGATCAGCAGATGCGGGACCCGCGGGGAGAGCCGGACCGTGCCCGACGAGGTCACCAGGAGAGCCACGGCGATCACACACCGGACGATCCCGCCGACGGCCGCCTTGACCGCCAGCGCGGTCGCCGAGCGCCCGGTGGACAGCCCGCATCGCGTCAAAAACCGCAGGTTGACCACGGTTGCTCCGGCTCCCGCGGGAAGCAGGTGGTTGGCGGCGGACGCGGCGAACTGCGCGGCCACCAGCCGCCCCCGCGGCAGTCGCTCGGTGACGGCGCCCTGCTGCGCCACGGCCGCGCACACCCAGGTGGCCAGCGCGGCGAGGCAGGCCAGCACCAGCCACTCCCCGTCGGCCGTCGCCAGCCGGTCGGTCCCGCTGTCGAGCATGGCCCGGTGCGCGACGAGGGTCGCCCCGGCGGCGACGAGCACCGCCCCGGTGACCCCCAGCTGCCAGTACAGGCGCCTGCCACCCGTCACCGGCAGGCCGTCGGTCACCGTCACAGCACTCAACGCCCGGCCCGGATGCCGGGAGCCAGATGTGCCGTGAGCGCTCCCACCCGCTCCACCGGCCAGGAGCGCGCGTAGGCGGGCGGGCGGCCGCCCGGTCGGGTGAGAACCGCGACAGGCGTCCCGTGGGTGGTCCGGGCCAGTTCGGCCGCGGTGGTGCTGGTGTCGTGACCGGCGGTCTCGGCCGAACCGCAGCCGGTGTAGAACGCGATCGGGACGGCCTCGTAGCCGCTGAGCAGACACGGCGGACGTACCCCGGCGGTGTGGAGGGCGGCGGCTGTACGGGACCATTCGGCGCGGCCCGCCACGGAACGGTGCACGGTGCGTTCCAGGACGACGAACTGCACCGCCAGGTGGCCCAGGAGGCAGACCGCCACCAGGCCGACGGCGAGGGTGCGGGCGGTCCCCCGGGCCGGGGCGCCGGCGAAGTGGACGAGGCCGTACGCGACCGGGAGGGCCAGCAGGGCGTAGGCGGGCAGCAGGAAGCGCGGGGCCGCGTAGCCGATGAGGAACAGGTAGGGGACGGCCGCCGTGACCGCGCAGGCCAGCGGGAGCATGATGGGCAGCGCACGCCGGGCGCGCACGGCGGCCACCGCGCCGGCGGCGGCGAGGAGCGGCAGCACGAACCACCACAGGGTCACCGCGGGGTGGGGGAGCGATCCGGTGCAGGGCCGGCAGAGGATGCGGCCGCCGAGGCCGCGCAGCTGATCGGCGACGGCGAGATGCCAGCCGAGGCCGCCCTGGATGCTGGAGGCGTCGGACAGGCGTTGCGTGAGGCCGCCGTAGCCCGTGTACGCCTCGACCACCCACTCGGCGGCGCCCGCCAGCAGCCCGGCCACCAGCACGGCGAGCAGACGCGGTCGGCGCAGACCGAGGGCGAGCAGGGGCAGCACGACGTACACGGCGTCCATGGGACGCATCCACGCCATCAGTGCCGCCCCCGAGAACACGCCCCACCACGCCGCCGGGTCCCGCGTGTGCGCGCGGGCGCGCAGGACGCAGCCGACGCAGACCAGGGCGCCGATGGCGACCCAGTAGTTGGGCATGGCCTGGGGGCCGTAGAACACCGTCACCCACAGCGAGGCGAACAGGGCGCCCGCCAGTGCCAGGACGCGGGGCATGAGGTGCGCCCGCCAGACGCGCAGGGCGAAGTAGAGAGCCAGGCCGGAGAGGACGGCCAGGTAGCACCTGAGCAGGGCGGTGGAGTCGGACCACGAGGTGATCGGGGCGACGAGCAGGGGAACACCGCGGGCCCGGGGCGCGCTGAAGAAGGCGGCGGGGGCATGGCCGCTGACCTGGCTGACATAGACCGTCTCGTCCCAGCCGAGGCCCAGGCCGGGCCGGACCAGCAGGATCTGGGCGAGGGTGAAGGCCGCCGCGACCGCCGCGAGCCAGGGGTCGACCGGCGGGCGCCGGAGCCGGGCAGCCGGGGAGGGGAGGCCGGCGGGTGGGGCGCCGGTCGTTGTGGCGTGCGAGCCGTCGGCCATCGTGCACCTCTCGTCGTCGACGCCACGGGACCGACGCCCAATGTCCGTGGAAGCGCCTGCCCACCGTACGAATCGCGGGTTAGAGACAGGTGAGAGGACGTTCTCCCACCTCCGCAGAGTGACCGAGGCGAGCGGCAGGAGCCCACAGCAGAAGTCCGAACGGCGTAGTGCCGACGCTCGGACGGGCAGGTTCCGACCGCACGGGTGACGCTCGCCCGGGCGGATCGGAACCCGGTGTCCGCCCATGCGCGGCGCCGGCCGCCCCGGCCGTTGATTCGCTGTCGTCCCGTCAGAGCGCGTTGATGGAGAGTCCCCTGTGACAACGACACGTGAGTTCGCCACGCTGCTGCGACTAATCGACGAACGGTCGACCGCCTTCCGCGCCGCCGTCGCCTCAGCGCCCGGCCTCGACGTGCGGGTGGCGACCTGCCCCGAGCGGACGCTGCTCGAACTCGTGCAGCACCTCGGCGAGCGACGCCACTTCCGGGCCGCCGCGGTCGCCGCCTCGGAGTCGGCGGGCTGCGGCCTGCCGTCCGTTCACCCGGCGCCCGTTCACCCAGCGTCCGTTCACCCGGCGTCCGGACACCCGGCCTCCGCTCCCCCGGCGTCCGGACACCCGGCCTCCGCTCCCTCGGCGTCCGTTCACCCGGCGTCCGGGCGGACGAGTCCGCGGTCGTAGGCGAAGATCACGGCCTGGATGCGGTCGCGGGCGCCGATCTTGGACAGGACGCGGCCCACGTGTGTCTTCACGGTGGACTCGGCCACGACGAAGTGGGCGGCGATCTCCCCGTTGGTCCAGCCCTTGCCGATGGCGACGAGGATCTCGCGCTCCCGGTCGGTCAGGGAGTCCAGTCGCGGGTCGTCGCCGTGGTCGCCGCGGCGAGCGGGCACGTGCTGGGCGTACTCGTCCAGCAGGCGGCGGGTGAGGGCCGGCGCGATGACGGCGTCGCCGACCGCGACGGCCCGGATGCCCGCGAGGAGTTCCTCGGGGCGCGCGTCCTTGAGGAGGAAACCGCTGGCTCCGGCGCGCAGGGCGGCGTGGACGTACTCGTCCAGGTCGAAGGTGGTCAGCACCAGGACGCGGGAGCGGGCACCGGCGGCGGTGATCCGGCGGGTGGCCTCGATGCCGTCCATGCCCGGCATCCGTACGTCCATCAGCACGACGTCGGGGCGCAGTTCGGCCGTCTTGCGGACGGCCTCGGCGCCGTGTGCGGCCTCGCCGACCACCTCGGTCTCGGGGATGGAGTCGAGGAGCACCCGGAAGCCGTACCGCTGGAGGGGCTGGTCGTCGACGATGAGCACGGTGGTCACCGGGTGCCCGCCCGGTGGGTGAGTTCGAGGGTGGCCTCGACCGTCCATCCGCCGCCGGCCGCGGGTTCCGCGCTGACGGTACCTCCGTAGAGCGCCGCTCGTTCTCGCATGCCCACCAGGCCGTGTCCTTCCTCGTTGCCGGTTCCGGGGTGGCCGGCGGGGCCGTTGTCACGGACCCGGATGACCAGCCGGGCGTCCTCGACGACGACCGACAGGTTGACCCGGGTGCCGGCGCCTGCGTGCTTCAGGGTGTTGGTGAGGGCTTCCTGGACGATGCGGTAGACCGTCAGCTGCACCCCGCTGTCCAGGGCGTCCACCTCGCCGGCGGTCCGGTAGACGACCTCCAGGCCGGCGCCGCGCACACCGTCGCACAGTGCCTCGACGTCCGCGACGCCGGGCTGCGGACTGAGTTCCGGCGCCCTGGCAGGGCCGTCCGCCGCATCCCGCAGGACGCCGAGGACGCGCCGCAGCTCGCCGAGGGCGGTCCGGCCGGTGTCGCCGATGAGCTGCAGTGCCTCCAAGCCGCGTTCGGGGGAGGTGTCCGTGGCGTAGGCGCCGGCGTCGGCGAGCGTGATCATGACGGAGAGGTTGTGGCCGACGATGTCGTGCATCTCGCGGGCGACACGGGCACGTTCGGTGGCGGCCGCGAGCCGGCTGCGCTGGTCGCGTTCTATCTCCAGGCGGGCCGCCCGGTCCCGCAGCCCGGCGAGCTGGGCCCGGCGGATGCGTACCACCAGGCCGAGCGCCAGGGCCGCGGTCGCCGTGCTCAGCAGGAAGAACAGCGCGTCCCACACGGACACCGCGTCCGACGCGCGCAGCGCGACCAGTCCCATCCCGGCCGCCATGACCGCGCAGGCCCACGGCAGCTGCCGTAGCGGACCGTGCAGGGCCAGGCTGTACAGGGCGATGAACAGGGCGATGTCCGCGCGCAGCGCCGCGCCCAGGGACCACTGGAGGACGAACACGGCCGTGATGGTGGCGAAGGCCACCATGGGCCTGCGCCGCCGCCACAGCAGCGGCAGCACCAGACCGAGCTGGAGGGCCAGCATGGCCACCGGGGGGAGCCGGGTGAAGGCGAGCCGGAACCGGCGTGGGGCGTCGCCGTCCCCGGTACCCCCGTGCATCAGGTCCGGCAGGCAGAACATGAGGAAGACCAGCACCACCACCGCGGTGTCCAGCACCCACGGGTGTGCCCGGTCCGCGTGGCGCAGCCGCTGGCCGCCCCGGCCGAGCCGGGCGACCAGCGGTCCCATGCCGCTGACGTCTTCGCTGGTGGTCGTCAAGGTGGTCACCTGCCCATGGTGCGGGCGGTCAGACGTCGCTGCGGACCAGTCGGTACGCCGCTCCCGCCAGCGCGAGCGCAGTCCAGCCGAGGAAGACCAGCCCTCCGGCCGCGGGCGACAGCGTGGTGCTGTCGTGGGTCAGGGCGAACAGTGACTGGCCCGCGTTGCTGGGCAGGTACGGGCTGATGTCGTCCCGCCAGGAGCTGGGGAGCAGGGAGACGAGTCCCGGGATCAGCATGAACGTGGCGACCAGCACCGAGATGCCGCCGGCCACCGACCGCAGCAGCGCGCCCAGGGCGACGCCGACCACTCCTACGAGTCCGAGGTAGAGCCCGGCGCCCAGCAGGCTGCGCACCGCTCCGGCGTGCGAGAGGCTCAGGGCCGCGGGCGTGCCGGAGACGATGCCGCTGCCGAACCCGAAGGCGACGAACGCGCCCAGGGTGCCGACCACCAGGGCGACCAGGCCGAACACGGTCGCCTTGGACCACAGGACGGGCAGCCGGCGCGGTACGGCCGCCAGGGTCGAGCGGATCATGCCGGTCGAGTACTCCCCCGCCGTCACCAGCACGCCGAGCACGCCGAGGGCGAGCTGGGCGAAGTTGGTGCCGAACAGCGACAGGCTCACGGCCGTGGAATCGGCGAAGTCCCCGTCCAGGTGGCCGGAGTCGACGCCGGACTTGTAGCGGCTGGAGGCGATCAGCCCGAAGGCGACGAGGAAGAGCAGGCCGAGGCCCAGGGTGATCCACGTCGAACGCAGCGTCCAGAGCTTGGACCACTCGGAGGCCAGCACCCGGCGTCCGGTCACCCGGTAGGCGGGCCGGGAGGGCGCGGCCGGGGGCGCCGCCTCGGGGGTCGTCGTCAGGGTGCTCATGCGGGCCTCCCGGCGGTCGCCAGGCTCTCGACGGTCGTGGTGCCGTGGTACTCCACGGCATCCCTGGTCAGCTCCATGAACGCCTCCTCCAGTGACACGGTGCGCGCGCTCAGCTCGAACAGCGCGATCCCGTGCTCGGCCGCCTTGAGGCCGATCTCGCGGGCACTGAGCCCGGTCACCTGCAGTTCCTCAGCTCCGATACGGCCCGTGATGTCGACGCCCGGACCGGCCAGGACGTCCCGCAGCCGCGCGGGGTCCTGCGTGGCGACCCTCACGGTGTCGCCGCCCGCCTCGCGGATGAGGTCCGCCACGGTGGTGTCGGCCAGCAGCCGGCCCCGGCCGACGATGATGAGGTGGTCCGCGACCAGGGCCATCTCGCTCATCAGGTGGGACGACACGAACACCGTGCGGCCCTCGTCGGCGAGCGACTTCAGCAGGTTGCGGATCCAGAGGACGCCCTCCGGGTCCAGCCCGTTGACGGGCTCGTCCAGCATCACCGTCTGCGGGTCGCCCAGCAGCGCCGCCGCGATGCCCAGGCGCTGGCCCATGCCGAGGGAGAAGGCGCCGGCCCGCTTCCTCGCCACACTGCCGAGCCCCGCGAGGTCGATGACCTCGTCGACCCGGCTCCGGGGAATCCCGTGCGTCAGCGCGAGCGCCCTCAGGTGGTTGTGGGCCGAGCGGCCCGGGTGGATCGACTTCGCCTCCAGCAGGGCCCCGACCTCCTGGAGCGGCGCGCGGTGCCGGGCGTAGTGCCGGCCGTTGACCGAGACGGACCCTCGCGTCGGGGCGTCGAGTCCGACGATCATGCGCATGGTGGTCGACTTCCCGGCGCCGTTGGGCCCGAGGAAGCCGGTCACCGTGCCCGGCTTGACGGTGAAGTCCAACCCGTCGACGGCGGTCTTCTCGCCGTACCTCTTCGTCAGCTGCTGTGCGTCGATCATTCGCGTTTCTTCCTGTCGGGCACTGGCGTCCATCGGTCGCCCCCGAGCGCCTCACCCGACAACCTAGGCACCGAACCGCCCCGATGCGGTGGTACCGGGGACTGATCCACACCCGTCCGGTCGTACCGCGGTACTACGTGCCGCCCCGTCGGGGGCAGGCCGTTCAGGCTGCGTTCAGGCTCGGGGTGCCATGGTGCGGATCATGACCGCAGAGCACGTCCTCGACGACCGGCCCCTCGCCCCCGTCCGCCGGATGGCGAACAAGGTGCCGGAGGTGACCGTCACCTTCTGGATCGTCAAGGTACTGACCACCGGCATGGGCGAGACGGCGTCGGACCTTCTGGCCCATCTGCTCGGGCCGGTGCCCGCCGTCGCGCTCGGCGGCCTCGCGCTCGTGGTCTCCCTGGCCGTCCAGTTCACACTTCGGCGCTACACCGCCTGGGCGTACTGGACCGCCGTCGTCATGGTCAGCGTGTTCGGCACCATGGCCGCCGACGTCCTGCACGTCGGCCTCGGCGTGCCCTACGCCGTGTCGACACCGGCCTTCCTGACCGTCCTGATCGCCGTCTTCGCCCTCTGGTACGCGAGCGAGCGGACCCTGTCCGTCCACACCGTACGGACCCGGCGCCGGGAGGCGTTCTACTGGGCCGCGGTGCTCGCCACCTTCGCCCTCGGCACCGCCGCCGGGGACCTCACCGCCACCGTCGGCTTCGGGTACGCGGGGTCGGTCGTCCTCTTCGCCGCAGCCATCTGCGTCCCCGCCCTGGCCCACCGCTTCTGCGCGCTGAACGCGGTGGCCGCCTTCTGGACGGCCTACGTCATCACCCGCCCCCTCGGGGCCTCCCTGGCCGACTGGATGGCGCTGAGCCACACCCGGGGCGGCCTCGGCCTGGGCCTGTCACCCGTCACCCTGGCGTGGACGGCGGCGATCGTCGGCTGCGTGAGCTGGCTGACGCTGTCGCAGCGCGGGTCGCGCGCCCGCTCCGCGGCCTGAGAACGCGCCGTTCTCCGGGTGCCTCGCGGCGGGGGGCCGCAGCTTGGCGGGCCGGGGTGGGCAGCTCTGCCCGGAGTGATCGCGGAGGGACCGGGCAGGCGGTGGAGCAGACATCCACAACCGCGCCATCCGCTCGACGCTCCGGGAGCCCGTGAATGATCATCGCCGTCGTCCTCGCCGCCTGTGTCCTGCTGGCCGTGCTGGCCTTCTTCCTGCCGCGGCTGTCCCGGCACCCGCAGAACGGTGCCCAGCGCGGCCTCGGGGCCGGCTCCCGCGCCGGGTCGAAGGCTCCCGGCCCGCTGGGACGGCTGCTGAGCAAGCCCTTCAGCTCCAGCTCGCGCGCCGTCGGCCGCAGCGGCTCCGCCGGCCGCCGGGCCCGTGGCCACCTGCCGTTCTGACCGTCGTACGTCCCCGGGACGCGCCGCCGACCGAACCCGGTCGGCGGCGCGTGTTCGTCTCCGTGTCCTGCGGGAACTGTCCACGTCGGCCAGTACACGGGGACTATGGGGAGACTGACGATGTCAGAGCACGACGAGACGACGCGGCCGTACGAGGACGACGAGACGCGCACCGAGGAGGACCTGCTCGACGGCCTGCGCGTGGACGAGCGCCGGCCGGAGAAGCCGATCCTGCTGGACGCCGACGGAAGCCCCGTTGACACATGGCGGGAGAACTACCCGTACGACCGGAAGGTGAAGCGGGCCGCCTACGACCGCACCAAGCGCGTCCTGCAGATTGAGCTGCTGAAGATGCAGCGCTGGGTGAACGAGACCGGGCAGCGGGTCGTCGTGCTGTGCGAGGGCCGTGACGCGGCCGGCAAAGGAGGCACGATCCAGCGGTTCACCGAGCGGCTCAACCCGCGAGGCGCCCGCGTGGTGGCGCTGGCGAAGCCGACCGAGCGGGAAGCGGGCCAGTGGTACTTCCAGCGGTACGTGCCGCACCTGCCCTCCCGCGGTGAGATCGTCTTCTTCGACCGCTCCTGGTACAACCGGGCCGGCGTCGAGCGCGTCATGGGCTTCTGCACCGAGGCCGAGTACCGCGCCTTCCTCGAACAGGCCCCGCTGTTCGAGGAGATGCTGACCAAGGACGGGATCCTCCTGGTCAAGTACTGGTTCTCGGTCTCCCGGGCCGAGCAGCGGACCCGGTTCGCGATCCGGCAGGTCGACCCCGTACGCCGTTGGAAGCTCTCTCCGACCGACCTGGCCTCACTCGACCTGTGGGACCAGTACACCGCCGCCAAGGTCGACATGTTCCGGGCGACGGACACACCGCACGCCCCGTGGACAGTGGTCAAGAACAACGACAAGCGCCGGGGCCGGCTCGAAGCGATGCGCAGTCTGCTCGACCGCTGCGACTACCCGGCCAAGGACCACACGGCCGTCGGCAAGCCGGACCCGCTCATCGTGGGCGCGGCGAACACCCTCCTGGAGACCGGCGAGGAGCCCACCGACCTCTCCCCCACCCCGCTGGCGGGTTACGGGCACGGCCCGGGGAACCACCCGAACTAGTTGCCGAACTCCCTCTTGGTCAGGGCGCGTTGAAGAGCCGCTGCGTCGCCGGCCCCTGCCAGTGCGGCCGGTGCCACCGGGCGATCATCAGCGGTCGGGGGCAAAATGGGCGGTGGGTCACCAGGTCGGGTTCGCGTCTCCCGCCCGGTCAGGGAGGACATCATGCTGACCAGATTCCGGGGCGCCGTGGCCGCGGCCTTCGTGACCGGTGCGCTGCTCGCGCCGGTCACCGTCGCCACCGACGCCTCCGCCGCGACATGTGCCCGGCACACGGTGGGGGTGTGCCGGGCCAACTCGCCCCATCCTTACGGCACGAAGGCGAAGTGCAAGGACGGCACCTACTCCCACAGCGCCCACTTCCGGGGCACGTGCTCGTACCACAAGGGCGTCAAGTACTGGTACTGGTGAGGAAGTTCAGTTCAGCCGACCGACCGGCAGGCCGCAAGGCGTCGACGTACGGGGGCCGGTGCGACGCGAGTGCCCGGCCGCCGGTGGGACGGCGGCCGGGCACATCGGTGTCGCTCAGCTCTGGCCGGTGCGCTGACGGGCCTCGTCCGCCAGGGTCCGGCCGGAGTCACGGGTCTGCTCGGTGACCTGACCCGCCTGCTCACGCGCCTTGTCCTGGGTGGTCTGGGCGGCCTGCGTGGCGGTGTCCTTCACTTCGGCGACCGCGCTCTGCGTGACCTCCTTGGCGCCTTCCTTCAGGTGCTGCGCCGACTCGCCGGCAGCCTGCTTCACCGGCTCCAGCGCGTCACTCTGCAGCAGGTCGGCGGCCTTGTCCTGCTCCGCCTGGGTGGCGGGCAGCAGCGAGGACGCCAGCAGACCGACCCCGAAGGCGACCAGGCCCGCCGCGAGCGGATTGCCCTGCGTCTGGCTCCGGACGGTGTCGGGTGCCTGCTGCACCGCCTGTCCCGCCTGGCCCACGACGTCGCGTGCCGAGTCGGCTGCCCGGCCGGCGCCCTCCTGCAGCGAGCCGGCCGCCGACTGGGCGCTGTCCGCCACACCCTGCGAGGTGTGGGACGCGGTGCCCATGACCCGGTCGCGGAGCCCTCCCACCGCGCCGCGCATCCGCTCCTTGCGCCGGTGCACGACCCGTCGGGGACTGGTGCGGTCGGTGAGCTGGTCCACGTCGGCGGACAGCCGGCCGCGGGTGGCCTCGATCTCGGCCCTCACTTGGTCGGGTGACGTGCCCATTCCGCGTTCTCCTTCATGGTCTCGACGGTTCGCTCGGGCTTCGGGGAGACCGTGCGCATCTCCGTACGGCCCCGCTGGTACAGCACGGCCGCGACGACGGCCCACACCGCGGTGACGATCAGTGCGGCCCAGCCCCCGTCCATCACGTTGGACAGGCCCAGCACGGCGGCCAGCGACAGGAACAGCAGCACCATGTAGCCCGCGAAGCCCGCACCGCCGTACATGCCGGCGGCCTTGCCCGCCTTGGTGGCCTCCTCCTTCACCTCGGCCTTGGCCAGCTCAACCTCCTGACGGAACAGGGTCTGCAGGTCCGAGGTGATCACGGACAGGAGCTGTCCCACGGACTTGTCCTGCGCCTGCGGGCCGGCGGGGGTGGGTGTGGGCGGCATCGAGGTCATCTCACACCTCCGGATAGGGCCGGCCCGGCATGCCGCCCGGCGGCGTGCCGGGGGTCGGCGGGACCGGCGGAGGCGGTGGCAGGGTCTCCGGCACAGGCCCCGGCGGAGGACCGGCCGGCAGGGTCGTCGAGACCGGGGCGCTCAGCTCCGTGCGGTCCGGCGCTCGGCCGACCTGCTCCCGCCCCTGGCCGCTTCCGCCGGACTGGGAAGCGCCCTTGGCCACCTTCGCCAGCCGCCCGACGGCCAGTCCGGCCAGCAGCGCGCCGCCCAGGAAGGCTCCCGGACGTCGGCGGGCGAAGCCCTGGAGGTCGGAGACAATGCCCTCGACCCCTTGTTTCTCCAGGTAGTCCGCGGCTCGGTGCCCCCGGTCGGCCGCCTGGGCGGCCAGGCTGCGGGCCGGTGACTCGTCCTGGGCGTGCTCGGCGAGGCCGGACAGATCGTGCGACCACTGACGCAGTACGTCGGCCGCCCGCCTGGTCTGCCCCTCGGCCTCCTCCATCGCGCGGCCCCGCAGGTCATCGACGACCGTGCCGGCCTGCTGCCGTGCCTCGCCCACGACGGTCCGAGCCTGTTCGGCTGCCGTTCCCACAACCTGATTCGCGGCCTGTTTGGCCTGGTCAGCGGTGGCGGAGGTCTCTTCCTTGACCCTTTCTCCCGTACTCCCGGTTCCGGTCTGTATGGACTCAGTCATCAGCGACTTCTCCTCATCGGACGTCCAGGGTGCGGCCCCGTGTCCTGACAGGTGCGCATACCTGGGGTGATACACCGCTATGACACGCGACCGTCCGTCTCGCCCCCGAGTGGCCAGTAACTCGCGTTCGACACACATTTACGGCGACGAGGTCGCGCACTTCGCAGGCCGGCGGTTCCCGTCGCGTCCGGAACCGGTCCCGCACCACCGTCCCCGGCATGTACGCACCGCCCTTCGGCACACCCCGAAGCCGACCTCGTACGGCGCGGATGTGCCGGTCACCCGTGCGCCGAACGGGGAGGCGCGCCCCCGTCACGCAGCCGTCACGGCCGGAGAGTCGATCACCCTCGACCCGGAGAGTCGATCACCCTCGACCCGGAGAGTCGATCACCACCACCTCGGCCGCGCCCGCCGACCGGTCACGACGAAATCCCGTACAGCCAGCGGCTTTTGACAGAACTTCGGCCCATGTCCCATCATCCGTCCACTAGTTGACTAGCTGAATGGTGGTGAGGACGTGGAGTTCCGCATCGACAGGCGCAGCGGGGTCGCCGCCTACCAGCAGATCGTGCAGCAGACCAGACAGGCGCTGCGCCTCGGCGTGCTCGTGCCCGGGGACCAGTTGCCAACGGCCAAGGCCGTCACGGAGATCTGCGCGGTGAACCCGAACACGACACTCAAGGCCTACCGCGAGTTGGAGCGGGAGGGCCTGGTCGAACTGCGGCAGGGCCAGGGCACGTTCGTGTGCCAGTCGCTGGCCCGCCCGCAGGCGGCGGCGGACTCACCGCTGCGCGGCGAGCTGGAGACGTGGATGGACCGGGCCCGGGCGGCCGGTCTGGAGCAGGAGGACGTGACCGCGCTGGTCGTGTCCGTGATGGCCGAGCGGTACGCCGGGACCAGGGCGGCCGCGGGGAACGAGGGACACGCATGAGGCACGACGGGACAGGCCACGGGGACCGGGCCGAGGAATCGGCGATAGAGGCCCGCGGTGTCGGCAGGAGGTACCGGCGGGGCTGGGCGCTGAAGGACTGCTCGTTCCGGCTGCCGGCCGGACGGATCTGCGGACTCGTCGGGCCCAACGGCGCCGGCAAGACGACGCTGATGGCCGTCGCCGCCAACCTGCTGGAGCCCACCGCCGGCACCCTGCGGGTGTTCGGCGCGGCCCCGGAGTCCGCGGAGGCCGGCCGCCGTACTGCGTTCCTCGCCCAGGAGAAGCCCCTCTTCCGGCGCTTCACCGTCGCAGAGACCCTCCGCATGGGCCGCGAGCTGAACCCCGGCTGGGACCAGCGGGCCGCCGAGAACATCGTCCGCGCGGGCAAGGTGCCCTTCGAGGCGAAGATCGGCACCCTCTCCGGCGGTCAGCGCACCCGGGTGGCCTTCGCCCTGGCCTTCGGCAAGCGTCCCGACCTGCTGCTCCTCGACGAGCCGATGTCCGACCTCGACCCGCTGGTGCGCCACGAGCTGATGGGCACGCTGCTGTCGGAGGCCACCGAGCGCGGCACCACCGTGCTGATGTCCACCCACATGCTCGCCGAACTGGAGAACACCTGCGACTACCTGCTGGTCATCGCGGACGGCGGCCTGCGCATGGCCGGTGAGGTCGACGAACTCCTCACCGCCCACGCCCTGCTCACCGGCGTACGGACCGACGGGCGCGAACCCGCTGAACTCGCGCGCCACACCGTCGTCGAAACCCGCACCAGCGGACGGCAGTTCACCTCGCTCATCCGCCCCGACGGACCGGTCGACGGCCCCTGGGAGGTGGACTCCCCCAACCTGGAGGAACTCCTGCTCGCCTATCTCCGCTCCCCCGAGGCCCCACCCCTGATCAGTCCCAGTTCCCACGTCGGTCCCCACACGGCGGTGGCGGCATGAGCACGATGACCAGCACCGGCAACCCGGCCCCCGCCGGCCCCGCGACGGCCGCGCCCCGCCGGGGCCCCGCTCTCCGCCTCAGCGGCATGAACTGGCTCGTCTGGCGTCAGCACCGCGCCGCGTACTGGACCCTCCTGGCCGCCACCGCGGTGATCGTCGCGGTGATCGTCTACGAGCGCCACCAGATGGTGTCCTATCTCGACGACTACGGCTGGCCCCATCTGAAGTCCGGTTGGGAGCAGCGGTTCGATCAGCGACCGCTCACCACGGCAGCCCAGGTGATCGGCGTCCTGCCCATCCTGCTCGGCGTGTTCCTGGGGGCTCCTCTGCTCGCCGGCGACCTGGAGAGCGGCACCGCCAAACTGGTCAACTCCCAGTCGGCCAGCCGTGTCCGCTGGCTCGTCACCAAGCTCGGCGTGACGGCACTCGTCATCGTGGTGTGCACCGCGGCTCTCTCCGTCGCGTTCGGCTGGTGGTGGTCCCCGGTCAGGACCTCGCCGTACATCATCGGCTGGGACGAGGGCTCGGCCTTCGACAACACCGGGCCGGTGCTCACGGCACTCAGCCTGATCACGGTCGTCGGCGGCGTCGCGATCGGCATGCTGCTGCGCCGCACCCTGATGTCGATGGTCGTCACGTTCGGCTTCGCCATCGTCGTGCAGGTGGTCTGGTCGCACTTCCGGATGTCCCTCGGGGACACCGCCACCGTCACCACGCACAAGGGTGTCGGTGACGGGGCCTTCCCCACGCTGCCCGACGCCGCGCACGTCGTGGACCAGTCCTACCTCACGGCGTCCGGTGACCTGACCGGCTGGGGCACCTGCACCGAGGCCACGGCGAAGGCCACGGCCGCCTGCCTGGACAAGGCGCACGTCGTCGGCTGGTCGGTCGAGTACATTCCCATCACCCGGATGTCCGCCATGCAGTGGTCGGGCGCCGCCTTCCTGCTGGCCCTCACCGCCGGCATCACGGCGTTCATCGTCCTGTGGGGCCGCAAGCGCCTCGCGTGACCGGGGCCGCCACCCGCCCGCCGCGGCGGGTGCCTCCGCGAGGACGGTCACGCTCCTGACCGGCGGTGCGGGTCACAGCGGGTGGGCGACGCCGGTCGCCCACCCCCGGCCGATGCCCGTCCGGCCCGGGTCCGGCGCGGTCACGACCACCCGATCTCGCCATGGCGGGAGAGGAAGCGCCCGGTGCCGGCGCCGGGTTCCTCGGTGGCGAGGGCGACGATCGCGTCCGTGCCCTCGGTGACGGTCTGGGGGCCGCTGTGACCGTTGAGGTCGGTGGCGGTGTAGCCGGGGTCGGCGGCGTTGACGCGTATGTCCTTGAGCCCCTTGGCGTACTGCGTGGTCAGCATCGTCAGGGCCGCCTTCGACGCGGTGTACAGCGGCGCCACGACACGTGACTCGGGCCGCGCTGGGTCGTGGGTGAGCGCGAGGGAGCCCATGCCGCTGCTGACGTTGACGATCACCGGGGAGTCCGAGCGGCGCAGCAGCGGCAGGAACGCCGTGGTGGTGCGGACGACACCGATGACGTTGACGTCGAGGACGGCCAGGGCGTCGGCGGCGGTGAGGTCACCGGGGTCGCCGGCGGGGCCGTGGACCCCGGCGTTGTTGATCAGGACGTCGATCCTGCCCTCGTGTTCGGCGATGTTCGCGGCCGCGGCGGCCACGGACGCGTCGTCGCTCACGTCGATGGGGACATACCGTGCGCCGAGTGCCGCGGCGGCTTCCTCGCCCTGCTCACGGTCGCGGGCTCCCACGAGCACGGTGTGGCCGTACTCGACGAGGCGGCGGGCGGTCTCGCGGCCGAGACCCTTGTTGGCTCCGGTGATGAAGGTGATCGTCATGGGTCCCACCATGGCCCCGCCGTCTCTCGCGCGACAGGGACGCTTCGACGGTAGGAAAACCAGTACCCCTCTGGCGTCCCCGCGCTCGACCGGGGATGCGGAAGGATGGGGATCATGCCGACGACTCCCGGAACCGGACTGGGCGCGATGATCCGCACGTGGCGCGACCGGCTGCCCCCGTCGGCCGCCGCGCTGCCGGTGGCCCACGGGCGCAGGGCGGCCGGGCTGCGGCGCGAGGAGCTGGCCGAGCTGGCCGGCGTGTCGGTCGACTACGTCGTACGACTGGAGCAGGGGCGTTCCACGACCCCTTCGGCATCGGTGGTGGCCTCGCTGGCGCGCGCCCTGCAGCTGTCGACGGCCGAGCGGGACCACCTGTACCGACTGGCCCGGCTCGTCCCGCCGGCGGACGGCGCCATCTCCGACCATCTGCCGCCCGGCGTGCAGCGGGTGCTCGCCCGGCTCGGGGACGTGGCGGTCGCCGTGTTCGCGGCGGACTGGCAGCTGGTCTGGTGGAACCACGGCTGGGCCGCCCTGCTGGGAGATCCCGCCGCCTCCCCGCCGCGGCTGCGCAACTTCGCCCGCGACAGGTTCCTCACGGACGGCGGCCCCGCCCACCTCGCGCGGTGGCCGGTGACCGAGGCGGACCGCGACGCCACCGACGCGGCCGTCGTCTCCGACCTGCGCCGCGCCACCGGCCGCTTCCCCCACGACACCCGCTTGGCCGGCCTGGTCCGCGAACTGAGCGCGGGGAGCGGGAGGTTCACCGACCTGTGGGCGACGGGGGCGGTGGCCGCACACCGCGAGGACCACAAGACGATCCACCACCCGTCGGTGGGCCCGGTCACGGTGGACTGCGACATCCTGGCCGACGGCGACGCCGAACTCAAGATCGTCATCATGACCGCCGCCCCGGGCAGCGAGGACGAGACCAGACTCCGGCTCACCGCCGTCGCGGGCGTGGATGCCGGCACGCGGCCGTGAGCGGCTCCCGCGTGTCCGGCGTCGTCGCACTGCGGCCGCGCATCGATCAGGACCGGCTCAGCCCCCACGTCTGCAGGGCGAAGGGCCGCCCCTTCTCGTCCCCCTCGATCAGCGGTACGTCGAGCAGTTCGAAGCCCGCCTTGACGGCCACGGCGGCGCTGGCGGTGTTCTCGGCCTCCAGCTCCAGGATCACCTGATCCACGCCCAGTTGCTCGAAGGCGTACGCGGCCATCACGCGCACCGCCCGCACGGCCAGTCCCTGGCCTCGGTGCGCCGGACCCACCGCGTAACCGAGCTCCGCGCCCTCGGGAGCCCTGCGCAACATCACCTCGCCGAGCGGTGCGCCGCCGTCGACGGTGATGGCGAGCAGGATGGTCGTGCCCTCCGCACGCAGCTGCCGGGCCCGGTCCAGTCGCAGGCGGGCGGCCGGCGCGTCGAAGGGGGAGACGATCGGCGTCCAGTACGCGATGTCAGGGTGGTCGAACAGCTCCGGCATCGCGCCCAGGTCCGCTTCCGTCCAGTCGCGCAGGACAAGCCCCTCCCCCGCGAGCTCGATCCGCTCGGGAAAGGACGACGTGGTGCTGGTCATGGTGCGGGACCTCCCTGGCCTGTGCGGAACGAGGCAGGATAACCGGGGTCGGCCACCGGCGGACCAGCATTCCCGGAAGACTCCTCGGCCGGGTCGCGGCGACGACCGTCCCCGCCTCGGGCAACCGCTCGACCACGACCGGTCTCCGGCGAGCGGGTGGAGCCGCTGCATGACGTCGACCATCGCGGGCGTCGGCGTCGCACGTCGGCTGCGATCGGACCGGACGTCTCAGCTCGCCCGAGGATCGGCGGGTGCTTGGATATGAGAAGGGGATGGGAAAGGGGCCGGGAGAATCGCATCACGTGCTCGTGCCCATGACCGGGAACGGAGACCGATGAGCGGCGGCGCGGACTTCGAGCGGAACGACGACATCAGCGGGTGGCCCGTCGAACGTCTTCGGTCACTCACCGCGGACGCCGCCGACTGGCGGTTGGAGGTGGTACGTGTCATTGCGCAGGCACATGCCTACCGCGCCGGACAACCGCTGGACGAACGTCGGCAGTGGGCCGAACTGTCGTTGCTGGCGAACCAGCGCATGCGTGTCGACGGGCCGGCGGAGCAAGCGCGCGTGAAGGCGCAGGAGTTCGCTCTCAGGACGTGGGTCATCGACCGACTCGGCCGCGACGACGAGAATCCCTACTGGCACCCCGAGTCGCTCGCGTCCGACACGCTCGACGCGCTGACCCTCACCCCCTCACAGGCGACAGCCCTGGCCGGTCACTGGCGTGATCTGCCCATCGAGCAGATCCGCGCACTACGCCGGCACAAGAACCTCACCGCCCACCTGGAGACACTCCTCGCCCACCTGCGGTCCGGCCCGGTACAGGACCAACTCCTGATCTGGACCCGCACCCGCCGCCTCCTCCCCTGACCGGGACACCGGCATCTGCCTCGCGGTCCGCGGTGCGTGACCGGGTCTGGTCACCCGCCGGCAGACATGCTTCGGACGCCGAAGGCCAGAACACGGCCGACCTCGACAGTGCCCCGGTACTCGGCTGCGTTCTCGCCCGAGGCACAGGATCGGCCCGGCTCGCTAGCATGCGACGCATGGCCATCAAACTTGAGAACGTCGGCATCGCCGTTCGCGACCTCGAAGCGGCGATCTCCTTTTTCACCGACCTCGGCCTCACGGTCCTCGGCCGTGACACGGTCAGTGGTGAGTGGACCGACACCGCCGTCGGCCTGGACGGCAACCACGCCAACATCGCGATGCTCCAGACGCCGGACGGTCACGGTCGCCTTGAGCTCTTCGAGTACATCCACCCCGAAGCGATCGAGTCGGAGCCCACTCGTCCCAACGAGATCGGCATGCATCGCGTCGCCTTCTCGGTCGACGACATCGACGCAGCCCTTGAGACGGCCGCGAGGCACGGATGCCTTCCGCTTCGCGGTGTGGCGACCTATGAGGACGTCTACAAGCTCACCTACCTCCGCGGTCCCAGCGGCATCCTCGTGATGCTCGCCGAGGAGCTGAAGAAGAACTGACGGCTGATCGGGGCGGGGGACGGAGTCCGCATCCTCCGTCCGGGCGCCGTCGTCGCCTCATCGCTTCATGCGGGAATGGTCGGCTACGACGGCGGGCCCGCTGTGTGGACCGGCAGTGCCGTCAGTCCGCGCGAGCGCATCGAGGGGCGACGGCTCAGTTCCCGGGGCGGCCGGGCGAGGGTGAGGTCGGGGAAGCGGGCGAAGAGCGCGGTGAGCGCGATGCCGGTCTCGATCCGGGCCAACGGAGCGCCGAGGCAGTAGTGGATGCCGTGTCCGAGCGCCAGGTGCCCGGTGGCGTCGCGTCCGATGTCGAGCCGGTCGGGTTCCGTGAAGCGGCGTGGATCGCGGTGCGCGGCAGCGAGTGAGAGCAGGACCGTCTCGCCCGCCGGCACGGTGACCTCGCCGATGACGATGTCCTCGGTGGGGAAGCGCCGGACGGCGAGGGGGACGGGGCCGTCGTAGCGCGCCAGTTCCTCGACGGCCCGGTCCATCAGGTGCGGATCGGCCCGCAGCGCGGCGAGTTGACCCGGGTGGGTGAGCAGCGCGGCGATCGCGTTGCCGATCAGGTGCACCGTGTTCTCGTACCCCGCGGCGAGCACGAGGAAGGCGAGCGACATCAACTCGTCCTCGCTCAGCCGGTCTTCCTGGTCCCGTACGGCGACGAGGGCGGACAGGAGGTCGTCTGCGGGGTCGGAGCGCTTGTCCGCGATCAGCCGGGTGAAGAAGGCCAGCAGGTGGCCGACGGCAGCCCGGGCCCGTTCCGGCCGCGCCGGGTCGGGGGCGACCAGGGCGTCGGTCCAGGCGCGGAAGTCGGGGCGGTGCGCCTCGGGCACACCGAGGAGGTCGCAGATGACGATGATCGGCAGCGGGGCGGCGTAGGAGGAGATCAGGTCGACCTGCTCTCCCTCGGGCAGGGAGTCGAGCAGTCGTTCCGCGGTCAGCCGGATCGGTTCGCGCAGCCGCTCCATCTGCCGGGGGGTGAAGGCCTGGGAGACCATGCGGCGGATGCGGGTGTGGTCCGGCGGGTCCATGTTGAGGAGGTTGGCGTCGAGCGCAGGGGGCAGGGCCATGCCGCGGTAGCCGCCCGGGGTCGCGTTGCGCTTGTCCAGGCAGAGCCGGGGGTCGGCGAGCGCCTGCCGGACGTCCTCGTAGCGCGTGACCAGCCAGGCGGGGAGACCGTCCGTCCCGGTGATCCGGTGAACGGGCCCCTCCTCGCGCAGCCGTCCGTAGACGCCGTAGGGGTCACGGAACAGTTCACCGGGGTCAACGGCGGTGTGCGTGGGGGAGGTTGACTTGCTCATCACGACAGCTAAGCAGATCACGACGGGCTTCTCACCGCGCACCTGACCGTGCCGGGCTGTCCGGCCGTCGCTGCTGCGCACGACCTGGAACGGCTCGGGCGGTGCTCGCGCGGTGAGGCCCACGAGGGAAGCAAGACTGTGGGCGTGCCGGTTGGCAAGCGATTCGAGACTGTGCGCTATGCGGGGATATTCGTGGAGCGGTGCGCCGGCGCACAGGAGTTTCCGGGCCTGCCCGCGAACCGGCGCGACCAGCGCTCGGCGCCCGGCGACCGGCCACCGGGCGAAGACTCAGTACGTCACCGTGATCCGCCGCGCCGATCCGTCGACTCTCACCGATCCGCCGTAGGGGATCACCAGTTGGGGATCGGTGTGCCCGAAGTCGACGTCGAACACCGCCATCGTGTGCGGGGCGTACTCGGCCAGGGCGCGCAGCACCGCATCGCGCTGCGCGAGCGCGTAACGCCGCCTGTCCGCAAGGCTGTTCGGCTGCTCGAAGGACCAGGCTTTGGCGCGGCCCATCAACAGGGCGGGGAAGCGCGCCAGCAGGCCCCGCTCCCCCATGTTGCGCAGGATGCGGTAGACGTCCTCCCCGCTCGGCATCTCCTCCGACGTCTCCAGGAACAGTACGCGGCCCTCGTGGACGGCGGGGTCGCGCTCGATTTCACGGTCGGCCATCAGGAGCCACGACAGGATCTCCAGGTTGCCGCCCCAGGCGCGGCCCTCGACAACTCCGCCGGCGTGATGCCAGATCCAGCCGTCGGCGGGCTGCGAGTCCGGCTCCGTGGTGAAGGTGGCCGGCTCCGCCCAGTCGCGGGCGGTGTCGCGATAGCGCTCCGCGGGGCGGAGTTCGTAAGGGCCCGAGGTGAACAGGGCCGCGCGCACCGAGTCGGCGGTCAGGGGATGAAGGGCGTACGGGCGACCGATCTCCGTCATCACGCAGGCGCCGTGGTAGGCGACGATGCCCAGGTTGTGCAGGAACAACAGCAGATTGGTGTTGTCGCTCGCTCCGAAGAACGGCTTGGGATGGGCGCGCAGGAGTTCCCGGTCCAGGTGTGGACAGGGAAGAGCGCCGGCAGCCCGGACGAGGGCGAGATGACCGCGATACGGTCGCCGGGCACGGGCTTGGGAGGGTAGACGGGCGAGATCATGCGGGTCAGGTTAGGGGTCCGGTCGACGTCTGATCACCCGCGTTTCCGTCAACGCCCCTCGGGCTCCGAATCGGCCAGGTCAAAAACAGTGGTGCGACGCCGTGATCGGGAGCCGGTCGGGCCGCCGTCATCGGGGCGCACGACTGACCACAGGCGGCTCCGTGACGGTCATCGGCGGAACCGGGAGCCCGGGGGCCTACTGATGAGCGGTCGCTCGGCCCTTCGGGACACGCGCCCGGCGTGAGAACCCGGGCGGAGGGTTCAGAGCTGCGGTGCCGATCCCATCTCCGCCATGAAACCCACAGGGTCGCTGTCGAATCCCTGGACTCTCGCGTGGAACTCCCATGTTCCGGACGCGTCCTTGGTGAACTCCGCGACGGTCCCGGCGGTGGATCCGGCGATCTGCGTCAGGTCGTCCTTCAACAGTTCCCGGTATCCCTCGACGACGAGAACTCCCGCATTCGTCAGGTCGCCGAAGGTCTTGAACCCGGTGTTCTGGTGGATCACCACCCCCACGACGACCCGAGCGAAAGAGGACGCGAGGCGATCGAGTTCGAGGGTCATCTCCTCGACGTAGCCGAAGCCCTGCCCGGTCTGGCTGTGCCGGCCCATGTTGATGGTGCCGTCCGGTGAGCGGCTGTCGTAGTGGACGACGTACACCGGCCGCCCGTGGGGAGCGTCCGCGGAGTAGGTCGCGGCGACGATGTCGAGATGGTGAGGCGGCCGGTCGAACGGAGCCGGATCCCACTTGAGCCGCACCTGGGCCTTCACCAGCCCCTTGCCGCCGCTCCCGCTGCCGCTGATCACCGTAGTACTGCCCCTCGCGCCGTCACACCACCACGGGAAATCCCCCGCAGGTCAAGTATGTCTCGGTGTCACCGTGTTGAAGCATCCGCAGCGGCACCTCCCCCGCCGCAGGCGGACGCGCGGCTCCCTGTCCGGCACCCTGGCGACGATGGGACCGGGTGTGCCGTACGCCATCGGCGCCAAGTTCGCCCACCCCGACCGTCCTGCCATCGCCCTGGTGGGAGACGGCGCGATGCAGATGAACGGCATGATGGAGATGGTCACGGCCGCCAAGTACTGGCCCGAGTGGTCCGACCCCCGGCTGATCGTGGCCGTGCTGAACAACGGGGACCTCAACCAGGTCACCTGGGAGATGCGGGCCATGTCGGGCGCCCCGCAGTTCGAGGAGTCGCAGCACATCCCCGATCTGCCGTACGCGGAGATCGCCCAGCGCATCGGCCTGGACGGCGTACGGGTGGAGAAGCCCGAGCAGGTCGAGGCGGCCTGGGACCGGGCGCTCGCGGCCGACCGGCCCTTCGTCATCGACTTCCGCACCGACCCGGCCGTACCGCCGATCCCGCCGCACGCCGACCTGGACCAGATGGAGGCCACCGCGTCCGCCGTCCTGCACGGCGACAGTGACCGCGACTCCATGGTCAAACAGGGCCTCAAGGCCAAGATCCAGGAGATGCTGCCCGGCCGCAGGCACCGCCGTGACCGGCACGGCGCGGGACCGGACGACAGCACGGACAGCACGGACAGCACAGACAGCACAGACAGCACGGGCAGCACGGGCAGCACGGGCAGCACGGGCAGCACGGGCAGCACGGGCAGCACGGGCAGCACGGGCAGCACGGGCAGCAGCAGGTGATCTCCTCCGCGCCCGGGACGCAGGTGCTGCACGACCAACCCGCATCGACCGCGTGAAGATCGACGAACGAGGCGATGGCGTGTGTCCCTGCGGGCCGACACGGTTTCCTGCCCTGAGAGACCGGCTGGGCCGACGCGCGTGGCTGTCGCACCGGTCGGGGTACTCGGCCGCGTGAACGGCAGGAAAGACCGAGCGACCGGCGTGGGAAGGTGCTGACGATGCGGACCGGAATGCTGAGGGCCCTCGGAGCGGCGACGCTCGCCTACGGACTCGCCACCACCTACCGGCCGGGCCTGCTGGCGCGGCCTTGCGGGCTGGTCGATCCGCAGGGGCGGGTCGACCCCCACACCGCCCTGGTCGTACGCCCCCTGGCATGGCGGGACGCCGCCACCGGCCTGGCGATGCTCGTCGCACCCCAGGGACCGGCGCTGGTCACGGCCACCTCCCTGCGCATCGCCTCCGACGTCGGTGACGCCGTCCTCCTGTGCCGCGGTCTCCCCGGCCGGACCCGCCGCGTGGCGGGCACCGCCAGTGCTCTGGGCTGGGCGGGGCTGGCAGTCGCGGCCCTCACCGGCACCCCTCCGGCAACATCCTGACGGCCACAGTTACAGGTGTCGTGGAGCCCGCGGAGACCGACCGACCTTTCGGCCGTACTCACCCACCGCGAGCCGAGCGCACGTCGAGCGAACATCGAGGAGGCTTCAAGCGGGCCTTCGAGCGGGCTTCGAGCGAAGAATCCGGGAGCTGGCCCGGCGAGGCTGGGGCCTGGTCCTGGTGGCCCGGCGAGCCGAGCGGCTCGCCACGCCGGCCGCGAAACTCGGCGATGCCACCGCGGTGGAGACCGTCGTGGCGGATCTCGCGCACTGGTCGCAGCAGGGTTGCCGGCAGCGCCGTCGCCCCTCAATCCGACTCGGAGAGACCGGGGGTCAGGAGGCCAGGGGTTGCCAGTGGTCCTGCGTCTCGGGGTCGACGGTGCTGCGCCACACCAGCTCTCCACCGACGAGTCCGGGTTTGTCCCGCGTGGCCAGGGCCGGCGCTTGGAGCATGTCGGCAGCCTCTTCGAGATAGGTGACCAGCGTGTCGAGCTCTTCGCCGTAGGCGTCGTTGTAGCGGGACCAGCGGCCCAGGTAGCCGGTCGAGGCGTCCAGGTACAGTCCCGAGGTGCTGTCAGCCGGGCCGCGCGAGACGACGGGAATCCAGGTCGCCTTCCACACGGTGATCCGATCCTCCTCCTGGCGACGGGCGTTGTCCACGTCCTCGCGGGACTGCGCGTCCATGCTCCGCCGGTAGAACGCGGCCACGGCGTCCAGAGGCATCAGGGCCTCATTGCCCGGAAGGCACCCCCGGCCGTCCCCCGCCGTCAGCATCCACAGGGCGCGCAGCTCGACAGGTATCCGGGTGTCGAGGTCTCCTTCCAGGGCGGCGACGGCGGCCGGGCCGGCACCGGCGCGGAGAGCGGCGTAGGAGTCCGGGGCGTTGTCCTTGAGCCAGCCGGTGACGCGCTGCCAGGCATCGGCGATCTGCCGCACGGCGAGGGCGGTCGCGGCGGGATCGGCGCGCAGGCCCTCGTCTCGGCCCAACTCCTGCGTCTGGTCCTCTTCGTGGGCCGGGGGCTCGGTGGTGCGCGCCGGTTGCAGGAAGCGGATCTGGATCAAGTCCGGCTCGCGGACGTAGCCGACGGCCAGGTCGGGGCAGTCGTCGAACATGTCGCCGTCGACCATCACGGTGAGAACGCCGGGCAGCTCCGAGGGCCGCCCCATGCCCGGATCATCCACCAACTGCCCGGCCAGCGCTTTCAGGGCGTACGGGACGCCGGCCCCGAACCGGGCGGCGGTGTCGCGTACGAGCGGGTCGATCTCGACGTTCACGATCTGTTGCTCCTCGCTGGTCGACGGGGCTTCAAGGGCGGCGGGCTGCGTCCCGCACGTCGAGGGTCATCACGACGCCTCCAACTCGTAGTCGAACCAGACCCGATGGGTTCCGTCCGCGTCGACGGCCAGTCCTCCGGCGCCGGAGATTCCCGCCAGCTCCTGCGTGCCGCTGGTGGGCACGATGGTGAAGAACTCCGCCGTACGATCGCTGCCGGACGTCGTCGCCGAGTGCACGAAGTTGAAGGCGCCGGTCCTGCCGCGCAGCGAGCCTTCGAACGACTCCATGGCCACATAGGTGCCCACACCGGTCTCCTGGTCGAACGCGGCGGTGAACAGGGTCGCCGAGCGGCCGGTGACCTCGCCCTCGAAACGCTTCTCCATCGTCGCCACCCCCACGGGCAGCCCGGTGGGCACAGCCGGGTCCGGCTTCAGCTCGGTCGGGACGAACGCTTCCACTGTGAACGTGCCTGCTGCTCTCATGGAACGACCGTATCGGTGCGGTCTGACAATGCTCGGTCGGTGACGCGTGGCGTGCATCCATCTCCTCGAGGCCTATGGCGCGATGAGGCAATCCAGGGTCTCGTCAACCGCGGATCACGAGGCAGGTCCACCAAACCGCATTTACACCGAGGCGCACGCATGGCTCGATGCCGGTGGTCTCTGCGATCTTGTCGTCCTCCGGCGGCCAGAACTGGGCGTACCAGTGCCGCAACGCCCGGAGCCTCGGAACACCGCACACCATTCATACGGCATGGTCGGCGCCGGATACGGCGAGCGGATGAGTTGATCCGGGACTTACGCCCCCGCGTGTACTTCGTGCCGTACGAGGAGTTGCCCGAGAAGGAGAACGCCCGGCCGGCCGCGCAAGGGCGGGCTTCCGTCGCTGCCGGCGGGCGTCGAGTGGCCCGAGGGCTGGTAAACCGCTCCTGCTGACCCTCGACTGCGCGGCCCTGCCTTCGTGAGGTCCCGGACATCGACCTGCCGGCCGAGGGGTCGCTGCTGTTCTTCTCGAACCTGTCCTGTCCCCCGGAGAGGGTGGACCGCTTCGAGGACACGGCCCGCAGGACCGCGGACGGCGGCAAAGGGGTCGGCTCCGCCATCCAGATCGGCGGCCACTCCGACCCGTGGGACATGCCGCCGGACGAGGGTGAGTAGACACTGCTCGTTCAGATACCGGGACAGGCCGTCGACTACGGCGGGTTCGTACTGAACCTGATCGTCGGCACCCGCGAGGACATCGCCGCCGGACGCTACGAGACGCTGCGACACGACCAGCAGTGCTGAGGCGGTGACGACAGGTCGGCCGCCCGTGGCTCTCCCCACCGCCCACCCGTCAACGCCCGAGCGCAGCGCCTCCGTTGAGGTGCAGGAGTTGGCCCGTCATGTAGGCCGCCGCCGACGAGGCCAGGTAGAGGATCGCGGCCGCGACGTCGGAGGGGCGGCCCGGCTGCCCGGTCAGGGTCTGGCCCACGCGGGCGGCCACGAACTCCGGGGTCGCCCGGTCGCCGAAGAACTCCGTGTCGCCGACGAATCCGGGAGCGACCGCGTTGGCGGTGATCCCCTCGGCGCCGAGGCGCTGGGCGAGGTCGTAGGTGTACGTGTTGATCCAGCCCTTCGACCCGCCGTACGAGCCGGGACCACGCAGCGAGGCGATGGAGGAGAGCTGCACGATGCGACCGCCCGGGCGGCGGATGTGGGGCAGCAGCGCTTCGGTGAGCAGGACCGCGGTCAGGACGTTGGCGTCGAAGTTGGCCCGGTAGCTGTCGGCGACCGACTCCAGGGTCCCGTCGTGCGCGGGAGCGACGTTGCCCCCGGCGTTGGCGACGACCACGTCCAGGGGAGTCTCGTCGGCGACGATGAACTCCGTCGCCCCACGCACCTGTTCGGGCAGGGAAAGGTCGGCGGCGTACCAGGTGGCCGTGCCCGCGCCGTGGCGGTCGTTCAGCTCCTCGGCGGCCTTGCGCAGCAACTCCTCGCGGCGGCCGAGCAGCACGACCCGGTCTCCCTCCGCGGCGAAGAGCCGGGCCGTCGCCAGCCCGATCCCGGTCCCGCCGCCGGACACCACCACGCGTCGCTGGGTCACGACCACTCCCCCTGTCCTTGGATGTGAACGCCGGTCATGTGTACGTACGAGGCGTGACGCTACGGAGGCCACCTCGCGCCGTCAAGGGCCATGACCGAGCACGGGCCCAGGCAGGCGGCCACCCGAACGTCGCACTCGCGCCGTCGCCCGGATCGGCCCGTCCCGGCACTCCAGCGCTCGCTCCTCCAGTCTCGTCTTGGTGCATCATCAGCCGTACCCGCTAGGGCAGTTGGCGACAGGCAGGCGGCCCACCACCCGATTTGGAGCACCGTTGCCCCTCACCTCTTCGTCGGTCGTCAGCCGCGCCGTGCTGGCAGTGGCGACGCTTCCCCTGCTGGCCACGTCCCTCAGCGCGTGCTCAGTCGCCGGTGGTGACGGCTGCCGCGGTACGGACCCCGAACTCAGCCGGCTCGCCGCACAGCCGCTCCTCGCGGCAGCGCCCGCCCACGCCACAGCGCCGGCCAACTACCGGGGCGCCGGCGTGATGACCGGCTGCGACGACGACAGCAGCGGAGCGCCCTGGCTGCACGCGGACCGCGTGTACGCCGTCCCCGGCCGGCCCGCCGCCGTCATCGCCCATTACACGAAGACGGCGGCGGCGGCCGGCTGGCAGCTGGAGAGGGATCCTGACGCCTGGGCAGCGCCCGCGACCGTGGAGGGCGCCTGCTGGACCAGCACCGAGCAGGGCCGGCACCTCCTGCTCAGCGTCAACTTCCACACAGGAGGCTTCTCACCCCGACCCAGGCCGGACCCGAAGACCCGCACGGGTCTCGTCTACGTGGTATCGGTCGGCACCGAGCGGGACGGCGACGCGGCCACCTGTTGGCAATAGGGCTTGCTCGGCGGACTCCTGCTCATCATCCTCAGCCAGGTGCTGCCGCTCCTCCGACGCCCGGACCGTGTCGATCCTCCCGTCGCATGACGCCGGCGCATCACGGCGGGAGTCAAGCGCGAGTCGGCGCGGTGTCCGCGGTACCGAGCGGCTGCTCGCTGCCGTCGACGCCCACGATGAAGGCGGCGTCGAAGCTCCCGTCGAGGTGAGCACCGGGCTGGAAGTGAGCAGCGCGGCCGGGGCTACATCCACACGGCGCGTCTGAGTTCACCGCCGCAACCCACCGTGCACTTCGACCTGCGGGAGGTGGGCTCCACGCGGGGCAGGGTCGGCCGGGACCGGCGGACGCCGGGTGAGGAGACGATCACCCTTCGGGACGGCACGCACCAGCACCCGTACCGCGCTCCCGAAAGCTGACGGGCCGACCCCGCCATCCATCATGTTGCTGCATGTTTCTCGCTGTTGCAAGTTATTTGCAATAAGTGGCTAGGGTGTCTCCTGACGATCACCCGACCAGAGAGGGGCCATGCCTGATGGGCACCTACGAGCTTCCCGACCTGCCCTACGACTACGCGGCGCTGGAACCGGCCATCACCGGGCAGATCCTGGAGTTGCACCACGCCAAGCACCACGCCGCCTACGTCAAGGGCGCCAACGACACCCTGGAGCAGATCGCCGAGGCGCGCGCCAAGGACCAGCTCGTGCCGACCGGGTTGGTCGGTCTGGAGAAGACGTTCGCGTTCAACCTCTCCGGCCACGTCCTGCACTCGATCTTCTGGCAGAACCTCTCCCCCGACGGCGGCGATCGCCCCGACGGAGCGTTGGGCCAAGCCATCGACGAGCACCTCGGCGGCTTCGAGGCGTTCAGGAAGCAGCTCACCATGGCCACCACGAGCGTGCAGGGCTCGGGCTGGGGCGTGCTCGCCTGGGAGCCGGTCGGCCGCCGCCTGATCGTGGAACAGGTCTACGACCACCACGGCAACGTCGGCCAGGGCACCACCCCGCTGCTGGTCTTCGACGCCTGGGAGCACGCCTACTACCTGCAGTACAAGAACGTCCGCCCCGACTACGTCACCAAGCTGTGGGACCTGGTCAACTGGGATGACGTGGCCGCCCGTTACACGGCTGCGGTCGGCGTCCGTCCGGCGTCCGCCTGATCAAAGGTGGGCCGGGAGCCCCCGCCGGATCCCGGCCCACCGGGCGGGGGAACAGGCTCCGGCGGACCGCGCATGATCTGCTGATCTGCGGAAGCGGCAGGACGGCCGGTTACCTCGCCCGGCGTATGGCGCCCGACGTGGACCGCCCGCCACCCTGGGTGCGGCACGTAACGCACCATTCACGGGGAGTACTCCATGCACCACGTCCGCCCTCGCCCCTGCCTTGTCCGCCGCGCCGCCCTCGCCATCACCGCACTGCTCCTCACCTGCGGCCCGCTCACCGCCTGCCAGGGCAACGACGACGACGCGCCCGCACCGGCACCGACCACCGTCGCCACGTCGCCGACGACCGACGGCAAGGCGAGCCCCACCGCCGCGCAGGGCATCGTCCCCGACCTCACGGGACTCACCGTCGCCGACGCGCGCGGTCGGCTCGCCGAACTGGACTACGGCATGGCGTTCACTGACGACTCCCAGATCGGTGACGACTCCCTCAAGGTCACCGCCCAGTCCCCGGCCCCCGGCGCCGCCCTGAAGACGGGCGCCACCGTGACGCTCACGGTCCCCGGCCGGTGAAGCCGTGATCACCGCCTGTCGAGCAGGCCCAGAACGGGAGTTGCGGGAACAGTGCGCCCCATGAGAGGTGCCGGCGCTGTCAGAGGTGTCGCCTGGGATCGCCCGCGATCGGGGCGGGATTCCAGGGGACAGGGGTGTCATGGGTTTGACCTCGCGGTGTGGTTCGAGCAGACGCGTCCGTCGGGCGCCGAAGCACTGCGGACGTACGAGCGGTTGTGCGGAGGTGCTTCCGGGGCGGCGGTCGGGCATCCGGCGGTGGCGCGGTTCCACAGGGCGCTGGTCGCGGAGTTTCCCGAACTGCCGGGCGACGCGGGCGCGATGGCCGATGCGGCATCGCCGTGCTCGGCAGGCTGGGCGTCTCCGGGGAGCATGTCCTGATGGCGATGGGATGGGGTCGCGTCGCGGTCGCGGCTCCCCGGGTCGTCGAACTGGCCGGTGAGCACGGCCTCGTCTGCTTCACCCGCAGGCAGGGGTGGTGCATGTCCCGCCGGCCTGCGCGGGCAGAGGGCGCTGCGGCTCGACTCGTGCACCGGCCTGGCGGTGGAGGATTCGGATCCGGCGACGGTCGAGCGAGCGGTGCGGGGGCTGTCGGCGGACAACTGGTTCGTCATCCTGGAGGGGAGCGGCGAGCGGTATGTCCAGGTGGGCGCCGGGGCGCGGGCCGGGGTGGAGCCGGGATTGCTTCGGTGTCGAGCACCGAGACGGTTCGGCGGATCGCCACTACCGGTGTCCACTGCGCGATCTCGACCAGGTCGCCGCCGTGTTCACGGACTTCGCACGCGGGGCGCGGACCTGGAGCGTTGAGGCCGAGTGGGAGAAACTCGCGATGTAGAGGCCGAAGCGGCCCGGGCGAGCAGGCGGCCGTCGGAGTGCCGGCCGTGTGGCGCACGGACTCCTGACCTCAGCCGTCCGGCGCCTGCCGGGTCGCGGCAGGCCGACACCCGCCAGCTCGCAGCAGGCCGGCACCCGTCAACTCGCAGCCGTCCGGCGCCCCTCAGGTCGCAGCAGGCCGGACATGAGGGCTGAGTTCGGCCCAGACCGTCTTACCGGTGTCGTCCGGCGTGACACCCCAGCGCTGCGTGAGTTGTTCCACGATCCGGATGCCGAAGCCTCCGGGCTCGGCGGCGTCCGCGGTTCGCATTCGGGGCCAGCGGGGACCGCGGTCGCTGACCGCGATCCGGAGCATCCGCCCGTTCCAGCTGAGCCGGATCACGGGCGAGCCGGCGCCGTGCCGGATCGCGTTGGTGATCAGCTCGGAGACCAGCAGTTCCGCGGCCTCGATGATGCGGTGCTGGCGCAGCGGGTCACCGAAGCCCTGCACACACGCCCTGGCCCAGTCCCGGGCCGCGGCGATGCTCGCGGCGACGGCCGGGAAGCGGGAAACGCACTGGGCGACGGACGGTCTGGTGGTCATGAATTTCCTCCCCGCGGCCCGTTGCTGCCGTTGCTGCCTGCCGGTCGCGGCCGGGCTGTCCGCGACCGACGTCCCCTGACAGTCGGTTACCCGAATCTCAGCTTTGCACCACCCTCCGTGGGAAACGATCGGGAGATCTCGTGAAGAAAGGGCCTCGCTTTACCGCCGCACTCCGGAGAACGACACGAGCCGCGCTCAAACCGCGTCGCCTTCAACCATTTACATTGAAGATTGCCCGCTACAACCTTCCGACGGCTCGGACCTCATCGCCCCCTCCCCGGTGAAAGCGCTTCCCCGCATGGTGGGGGCGAGTTCGGTCCCTGACCGGTGACGCCCGGCCGCACGAAAGTGCGGTTGACGTGCATCACCGCGCGGTGGGTCATCGCGGACGATCTCCGACCGGCCGCCGTAGGACACGGCTTTCCCGCTCTCCGGATCAAGCCGCCGGCCACCCGGTAAAACCAGCCAGCGCGTTGTGAGCCGCCTCACCCGCCCCTTTCCCGGCCGGAACTTGAACTGCCTGGTCAGTTCGCGTTTTCGGTAGTCGTCGACCGAGCCTTGGCCGGATACGTCAATAATCTGGCATTGCAGCCAGTGCCACGCCCGATACAGGGTGTGATCGTGTTTGAGCGACGTGTTGTTGTGGTGGTGTACGCGGGCGCACTCGCCCTGGACATCACCGGACCGATTGAAGTGTTCGATACCGCCAACCGGCTTCTCCCCTCACCGGGCATGCCCTACCGGATCGACCTCGTCTCCGCCGACGGCCCACGGGTACGCACGAGTTCGGGTGTGATCGTGGAAGCCCTGCCGCTGGAGGCTGCGGACGGACCGATCGACACGCTCCTGGTGCCGGGCGGGTGGAGTCTCAACCGCGCCCTCCAGGACCGGGCGCTGCTGTCCTGGATCCGCCGTGCGGCGGCCCGCTCCCGCCGGGTCACCTCCGTGTGCGGTGGGTCCTTCCTGCTCGCCGAGGCCGGCCTGCTCGACGGCAGACACGCGACCACGCACTGGGCGTACACGGACGCGATGGCCTGCCGCTACCCGGACGTGACGGTGGACGCGGAACCGATCTTCGTCTGGGACGGCCCCTACGTGACGTCGGCCGGTGTGTCGACCGGGATCGACATGGCGCTGGCTCTGGTGGAGGCCGACCACGGCGCGCCACTGGCGCTGGAGGCGGCACGGTTCCTGGTGCTGTCCCTCAAACGGCCCGCGGCGCAACCGCAGTTCAGCGCCGTCCTCGACGCCCAGCTGGCCGACCATCCGCCGATCCGGGCCGCGCAGGAGTGGATCCTGCACAACCTGCACAACCCGCTGCCCGTGGCCGACATCGCCCGGCGCGCCAACATGAGCCTGCGCAACTTCGCCCGGGTCTTCCGGCGCGAGGTGGGCGCGACCCCCGGGCAGTACGTCGAACGCGAACGCATCGCCCGCGCCCGCGAACTGCTCGAGACCACCGATCTGACCATCAGCCAGATCGCGCGGCGCTGCGGTTTCCCGGCCCCCGAGACCTTCTTCCGCTCCTTCGGACGAACCCTGGGCCTCACCCCCAAGCAGTACCGGCACCGCTTTCAGCTCATCTCACCGTCCGGCCTCACCGACCGTCACCACGAGACGGACAGGAGCCCCGTATGACCACCACGACCTCGGACACCCCCAGGTCAGAGGCGATACGCATGGTCGACTACCTGGCGGGGGAACTCGCCCGGTCGGGTGTCACCCACCTGTTCGGCGTCGGCGGCGCGAACATCGAGGACCTGTACGACGCCGTCCACCGCGGCGGCGCGGTCCGCGGCGTCGTCGCCAAGCACGAGTTCGCCGCCGTCACGATGGCCGACGGATACGCCCGCACCACCGGGCGGCTGGGCGTCGTCGCCGCCACCTCGGGCGGCGGCGCGATGAACCTCGTCCCGGGCCTGGCCGAGGCGCACGCCTCCCGGGTGCCCGTGCTCGCCCTGGTCGGACAGCCGCCGACCGGCCAGGAGGGCCGCGGAGCGTTCCAGGACTCCAGCGGCAGGGCGGGCTCCTTCGACGCCCGGGACGTCTTCGCCCCGGTATCCCGGTTCTGCGCCCGGGTGGACGACGCCGACGCGCTGCCGGAGCTGTTGCCCCGCGCCCTGGCCGCCGCGCAGACCGGTCCGCGTGGGCCCGCCGTACTGCTGCTGCCCAAGGACGTGCAGCAGACGGAGTTCCACCCGCCGGGCCGCCCCGCACCGACCCGTGGTGCGCCGTTGTCGACGGAGCGCCTCGACACCTCGGCCCTGGCCGCCGTGGCGGACACCCTGCGCGGGTCCCCCCGGGCGCTGATCATCGCCGGGGAGGACGTCGGCGCCGCCGACGCGCGCGCGGAGCTGGCCGAACTGGCCCGGCGGCTGGGGGCGTGGGTGGCGGTGACCCCCGACGCCAAGGACGTCTTCGACAACCGCGATCCCCGGTTCGCCGGGGTCGCCGGAGTGATGGGCCATGCCAACGTCGAGGACTGCCTGCGCCGGGCCGACGTGTGCGTGCTTGCCGGCACCCGGCTGCCGCTGCTGGCCCGCGGCGGACTCGACCAGGCCCTGACAGACACCGACGTCGTGTCCCTGGGACCGGAGCCGCCGTTCGTGAAAGGCACCGCGCTGGGCGGTGACCTGCGCCAGGTCCTGCGCGCGGTGACCGACCGGCTCCCACCGCTCCCCCGCCCCTGCCCGCCGCACTCCGGCCCGCTTCCCACGCCCCCGCCGGGCCCGGTGTCGCGGATTCCCGGGCGTACCGTCCCCTACGCCGACGCGGTCGCCGCGGTGGACGCCGCGCTCCCCCACCACGCTCACGTCTTCGTGGACGCCGGCAACACGGGAGCCAGCGCGATCCATCTGCTGCCCGCGCCGCGAGAGGGCCGTTTCGTCGTGGCGCTCGGCATGGGAGGCATGGGCTACACCTTCGGCGCCGGCATCGGCGCCGCGCTCGCCACCGGCCGGCGTACCTACGTCCTCGCCGGCGACGGAGCCTTCTTCATGCACGGGATGGAAGTGCACACCGCCGTGGAGCACTCCGCACCCGTCACCTTCGTGATCTTCAACAACAACGCGCACGCCATGTGCGCGGTGCGTGAGGAGTTCCTCCAGGGCGGGGGCCGCGACGACGACCTGTTCGCCCCGACCGACATCGCCGCCGCGGTGGCCGCGGCCTTTCCGTCCCTGGACGTCACCGGCGCGGCGGACGCGGTCCACCTGCGTGAGGCGCTGCTGCGGGGCAACGCGGGCGGGGGCCCGGCGTTCGTCGCCGTGGACTGCGACCCCCACGAGATCCCGCCGTTCCTCCCCTTCCGGTCCTTCCAGCGACGCACCCCGGCCGACGCGGCACCCCCGGGCCCGCGCGCCGGCGAAGCCACCGAGCCCACCGACAGCCCTGAAGCGACAACCGAGAGCAAGGAGTGCCCCCATGAGCGAGGCGTCGTCCACGTTGGCTGACATCCCCGGCCTGATGCGGATCGAGAACCCCGGCAGGGAGGAGCTGACCGCCCACTGCATGGACCTCACCCACGCCGTCTACCCCCACGACCAGGTCTACGGCCAGTACTGCACGATCCACGCCTACGTCGACTGCCCTCCCGACCAGGCCTACGACTATCTGCGCCAGGGACACCACCTGGAGGAATGGACGTGCAGCCTGCGGGACTTCGCGCCCTCCGGCACCCCCGGCCTGTGGGTGGGCCGCGACCGGCTCGAGGACGACACGGAGATCTACTGCGAGGTCGTCGCCAACCCCGACGCGCTGACCGTGGACTACCACTGCTCATGGGACCAGGGCGACAAGCTCTGGATGATCTACCTGATGAGGGTCGTGCCGGCGGCGCTGGTGCTCGACAAGCCGGGATCGGTGATCACCTGGACCAACTGCCGGCACCCCTACTACGACGACAACCCGCACCCCGAGAAGGCTCCGCGCCCCGACCGGGCCTGGGTCGGCGACTTCTGGGACCTCTTCTACGCGGGACACACCGTGGAGATGAACAACCTCAAAGCGATCCTGGAGTACCGCCACCGCAACGGTCTGCCCGTCAGTGTGGCACCGTCGAAGGCGGTGGCCCGGTGACGACGGTCAGCCTCACCGACGTCGCGAGCTACCTGCCCGGCGAGCCGGTTCCCGCCGCGTTCTACACCGACTACCCCGGAGCCGAGGACAAGCTCCGCGACCACCCCATGTTCAAGGTGCCGCCGGCCCGGCACCATGTCGCCGCCGACGAGACGAACGCGGACATGGTCGAGCGGGCCGTACAGCCCCTGATCGAACGCCACGGCAGCCACGAGATCCGCGGCGTCGACGTACTGCTGGTCCACAGCCAGCTCCCGGACCTGCCGTTCGTGGGCGCCGGCACCGAGGTGGCGCGCCGGCTCGGGCTGAGTCCGGAGTGGCTGGTCGACGTGGCCAACGCGGGCTGCGCGTCGTTCGTGTACATGCTGAAGCTGGCCCGGCAGATCCTCGCCACCACCGACGCGAAGACCGCGCTCATCTGCAACGCGCAGAGCGCGGCGGGCCAGTGCTTCACCCAGTCCGAGGTCCGCAGGCTCGCCCAGGCCGCGATCCCGGGCGACGGCTGCGGCGTGGGTTACGTGACGACGTCGGCCGACAGCCCGGTCCTCGACGTGGAGACACGGCACATCGCCGCGTACGCGGGGGACATGACGGTGGCGCTCGACGACGGCCGCAAGTACTGGGAGCCGGGCGAGTCCCAGCTCCGGATCGGCTTCACCGACGCGAGTGTCGCCAAGGTGCTGGCCCGTGGGAACCGCCTGGTCCCCGAGGTGGTCACGGAGCTGTGCCGGCGCCTGGGCGTCGCGACCACCGACATCGACGCCCTCATCACCAACCAGCCCAACCGCACGTTCCTGCGCAACTGGCGGGAGGCGCTGCAACTCCCCGCCGAACGGCACCTGAACACCTTCGACGACTGCGGGAACCTGTTCGGCGCGGCGATGCCGGTCACGCTGGACCGCGCGATCCGCTCGGGGCAGGTCGAGGACGGTGACCTGGTGGTGCTCGGGGGCTTCGCCCACGCCGGTGACTTCGCCGGCGCGGCCGCCGTCCGCTGGCGCGGCGGGCGGGGCTGACCGATGGACATCCCCGTACTGCACCGGCTGGCCCTCAACGAGAGCCCCTTCCCCCCGCTGCCCTCGGTACGCGAGGCGATGCGGGCGGCTGTCGCCGAGGCGCACCGCTACCCGCAGTTCCACCCCGACGACCTCACCGAGCGGATCGCGGCGTGGTGCCGGGTGCCGCCGGCCCGCGTCGCGGTCGGCAGCGGATCGGTGGGCGTGGCCCTGCAGTTGCTGCACGCGGTCGTCGAGCGCGGCGACTCGATGGTCTACGCCTGGCGCACCTTCGACGCGTATCCCCTGCTGGCGTCCATGGTCGGCGCCCGATCCATCACGGTGCCCCTGTCCCCGGACGGACGGCAGGATCTGCCCGCCCTGCTGGCGGCGCTCGACCACCGCACGCGCGTCGTGGTGCTCTGCAATCCGCACAACCCCACCGGAAGCCTGATCACCGCGGACGATCTGGTCGACTTCCTGCGGCGCGTCCCTCCACATGTGACGGTGCTTCTGGACGAGGCGTACGTGGAGTTCGCCCGAGACACCCGACTGCCCGACGCCCTCGCGTTGTTGGACGCGCATCCCGGTCTGCTGGTCCTGCGCACCTTCTCCAAGGCCTACGGGCTGGCGGCCCTGCGGGTCGGTTACGGAATCGGCTCCCCCGACCTGGTGGCGCGCGTCCGCCGGCAGCAACTCCCCTTCGGCGTCAACTCCGTGGCGAGTGCTGCCGTGGAGGCCTCGCTGCGGGCCGGTGATGAGCTGGAGCGGCGGGTGGAGAGCGTGACCGCCGAACGGGAGCGGTTACGTCGGCAACTCGTCACCCTGGGTTGGCGCATACGCCCGAGCCACACCAACTCGCTCTGGCTGGCCGCACCCGACCCGGTCGAGGACGGCGCCGCCGCACTCGCCGCCGCCGGGGTCCAGGCACGCCACTACCCCGGCGAGGGCATACGGCTGACCGTCGGCAGCCGGGAGGCCAACGACGCCGTGCGCACCGCACTGGCGGCGGTGGGCCGGGACAGGATGTCAGGCGGTGACGCGGTGAGCGTCGCCCGCTCCGGCGGGGTGGTGAGGGCGTAGAGCCGTACACCTGGACTCCGGCGGGCGCCCGCCGGGGTCCAGGTCGGCGCGCCCACCCGCGACCGGCGCCCCCGGGCGATGGGCAGCGCAGGCAAAACGCCTCGTCGGCGGGCCGGTTGACCCGCGACCCGCCCAGCGGACAGCTCGCTGACCTCGTTCACCTCCGCCGTTCAAGCGGGCATCGACAGAACCGCGAGGTAGTCGGACACGGCGGTTCCCGCGTCCGCGAGGGGGAATCTGGTGCCGAGTTGGCCATCGGGGCGGATGACGAAGCCGGTTGAGCCGTCGGGGCGGTAGAGGCGGGCGAACTCTCCGGCGGTGTCGGCGTATCCCGGCACGGGCAGGGTCTCGGACGCGGTGGGTGGGGCTTCGCGGGCGAGGACGGCGATGGTGTGCAGGGCCGTACAGGAACGTGGGTGGTCCGAGGAGTTCGCGCCGGCGTCCGGCGTCAACGGCGCGCCGGCGGCCACCGTGTCCCCGGCCGCCGCGCCGGCCTCCGTTGCCCCGCTCGCCCGGCGCGCTTCGACCGCCCCGCTCGCCTCGGCGGCCTTGGTCAGTTCCGTGGGGTCGGGCGCGTAGAGGAGCATGACGTGCCCCGTGTGGCCGCGCAGGACGTCGAGGAGGCGCATCGGGTAGGCCGCGAGGGCGGTGGTCAGCCCGGCGCAGTCCGGGGCGCGGTCACCGGGCCCGGGTGCGTCGGCCGGGCAGTGGGGGCTGCCGGCGAGAGGACCTTCGCGGTAGCTCACCAGAAGTTGGGCCTCGCGGAGCATGAGGGTTCGCGGGGTGTCGGGGTCGGCGTCGAAGCCCTGGGTGGCGTGCCGCACCGTCCGGCCGACGACCTCCTCGCCGACGGGGCGCCGCTCGGCGTCGTAGCTGCTGAGCAGTGCGGGTCGCGCCTCTCCCCGGACGACGAGGGCCAGCTTCCAGGCCAGGTTGCAGGCATCCTGGATGCCGGTGTTCATGCCCTGGGCGCCGGTGGGCGGGTGGATGTGCGCGGCGTCGCCGGCGACGAAGACCCGGCCGTCGCCGTAGCGGTCGACGATGCGGTGACTGATACGGAACACCGACGCCCACCGCAGCCGGGACAGGACGGCCGGCCTGGGCGCCAGCCGGTCCACGACGGCCTGGATGTCGGACAGCCGGGGCACGACACCCCCCTCCAGGCCGTGCGCGACGCCGCTGTCCGGTGCGGCGCCCCGGCCGGTGTTCCGCGTGGACAGTTCGGGCGGGACCAGCATCGACATGCGGTAGCGGCCGTTGCCGGGCAGCGGGATGCAGACCAGCCCGTCGTCGGTCGAACCGTCGTCGGCACGATGGCTGGACCGTACGCCGTATCCGTGCGGAAGATCCCAGTCGGTCTCGACGTCGGCCAGCATGTACTCCTCGGGAAACGCGCTGCCCTCGAAGGCGAGCCCGAGTTGCTTGCGTACGGTGCTGTGCGCTCCGTCGCAGCCGATCAGGTAGCCGGCGCGGACCTCCTCCTCGGCGCCGGAGGCGGTGCGCAGCCGGGCGGTGACGCCGTCGGGGTCCTGGGTGAAGGACAGCAGTTCGGTGCCGCGTTCGATGACCGTGCCCCATCCGCCGACGTAGGTTTCGAGCAGACGCTCGGTCTCGTACTGCGGCAGCGCCGCGAAGTGGTACGGCACCTCGGGCGGCAGCAGGAGATCGATGCGGCCCTGCTCCCGGCCGTTGACGTAGGTCAGCTGGCCGCGCAGCGGAGTGGCGGTCTCCAGGACGGTGCGGGCCAGACCCATCCGGTCCCAGATCTCCAGGGTGCGCGGCTGGACGCCGACCGCCTTGGCGTACGGCAGCCGGGCCGGCAGCCGGTCGACGAGACGGCAGCGCACTCCGCGCCGGCAGAGCTCGGCGGCCGCACTCAGTCCGACCGGACCGGCGCCCGCGATCAGTACGTCGGTGGTGCGGGTGTGCGCCACGGGTGCCTCCCAGTGCCTGGCCTCGGACCGGTCCCGTAGTTCATGGTCACCCGGGAGACCCCGGAGAGCGAGCCGGGCCGCGGCTGCCGCCACGGTGCGCGACGGCCCGGTCCCGGCTCGTGTACGGGAGGCCACGCGGGGTCGCGCGCACGACGGCACACCGCGCGCGGGCCGGCACGGGGCGTCCCGGATCCGGTCAGGTCCGACGGGGACCGTCCAGCCGTTCCGTCGGCCCGCCGAAGGCAAGGAAGAGGGTCCGTGTCGCGAGGAGCCAGGTGCCGTCGATCCTGCGGAACGTGTCCGCGTAGTGGCCGACGTTCGCCGGCAGCGGGGGTGCGACCAGCGTGCCCTCGGTATGGCCGTCGACCCGGTAGGTGGCGAAGTAGGTGGTCGCCGCGGCCGTGTCCGGCGAATCGAGCGTGACCAGGACGTTCGTGCACATGCGGCGCGACAGACGGTCCACCGGCCGGGATCCGAAGTACGCGCGCAGGGCCTGGCGGCCCACGATCCGCCGCTTGTCGCAGGGCCACTCCCAGACACCGTCGGGGGTGAACAGGTCGGCGACCGCGCTCGGCTCACCGAGGTCGAGGCGACGGACCAGCTCGAGTATCAGGCGTTCGCAGGCGCGTTCCGCGAGGAAGCGTTCCAGGGGGTCGAGATCACCGGTGGTCATCGCCTCTTCCTACCAGTCCCGCCGTCCCGTCCACGACCGGTTTACCCGGCCCAGCGGTCAACACCCGCCGCTGGACGGCCGTATGGCCGGCAGGGTCCCGAGGTGACCGCCGCTCGGCCGACAGCCGGCGCTGTCACGGCGCTGCGGTAGCCGCTCCGCACCGCCCGGCCGTCGTAACCCGCCGCGGACGAGTCAGTACGGACGGCTCGGTCGTCCACCGATGACTTTCGGAGCTCCAGGAAGTCTTCACCTGCACACCGAGACGAACGGAGCATCCGATGGGCAAGGTGCTGTGGCATCTGATGATGTCGTTGGACGGATTCGTGGCCGGCCCGCACCACTCGATGGACTGGATGTCCGGGACGAAGGTCACCCCCGGTGTCCACCAGGAGTCGATCGCCGGCCTGGGGGCCGTGCTGGGCGGCCGCCGTGGATACGACGCGGTCGCCGAGCGGCATCCGGGCCGGGCGAGCAGGCAGCCCTACGGCGGGGCCTGGAGCGGTCCGGTGTTCGTGCTGACGCACCATCCCGAGGACGCGATCCCGGACGACGGGGTCACCTTTCTCGACTGCGACGTGGCCGAGGCGGTGGAGATCGGACTGGCCGCGGCCAACGGCAGGGACCTGGAGATCCACGGCCAGGACATCGCCCGCCAGTGCGTCGAGCGCGGCCTGATCGACGAGTTCTCCGTCCATCTCGCACCGGTCATGCTCGGCTCGGGGGTGCGACTGTTCGACAGTCCCGGTGTCGAGCCGGTCCGCTGGGCCCGCATCCACGACGGCGACCCCGCGCTGGCCGTGGACCTGCGCTACCGGCCGGCCTGAGGATCCGGCGCCCCACGACCACGAGGTTCACCGTCTCCCCATCCCCACCGGACGACCCACGGCCGCGACGTCTACCGTCCGAGAGCCACAGCCAACTCGTCGGCTCCGCTGTCTCGTTGCCTTGGTCCGGCAATCCCGGCCGGTGACGCGCTGCCGGGAGTGGGTATGGGCCGCCGTCGGCCGCCGTGTTCGAATCCACCTGCGGAGCGGCGAGGTCTAGGTCGGGGGGATGCACGATGGGATCGGCATGGCGCCGGGTCGGCGGGAGCGTGGCGTTGCTGTCGCTCGCGGTTCTGGTTCTCGTCGTGGGGGTGATGAGTGCCCGCGGGTTCCGCGGAGCCGTCGAGCGGGAGCGGGAGTTTCGGGCCGCACCGATGTGCGTCTCCGTCCCGGTGAAGCCGTCGGGTTGTCGGTGGGAGCAGGACTTCACCGTGCGGAAGGCGGACCTGCACCGCGGAAGGCGGGTGACGCCGGAGGCCGAACTGTCACTGCCCTCCGGCGCGTTGTGGACGGTGACGTTCCCACGGACGGAACCGGTCCTGTCGGAGATGGCCCCGGGCGAGAACGCCGTCGGCCTGATCTGGCACGGGCAGATCGTCGAGGTGCGGGACGCCGAGGGGCGGCTACAGCAGACGTCGGCGGGGCCCGCCGGGGGGCCGGAGGACCGCCTCAGCGGCGCGCTCGCCTGCATCCCCTTCGGCCTGATCACGCTGGTCGCAGGACTGTGGTCCCTGGTCGCACCGCGCAACCGGCGTCACGCGAGAGCAACAGCCGTCGTGTGGTGGCACGGCGTCGGCATAGGCGTCGCCGCCCTCCTCACGTCCTGGGCACAGGCCGCCAACGACTGGCCGATGTGGGCGATCCCGGCGGTCTGGGCGCCATTCGCGCTGCTGCTCCTCGCTTCCATGGTGGCGTTCGTCATGGCCGCTCTCCGCGGTGACTTCGAGGACACCTCGTCCTCCCCCACGACCGACGCCCCCGCTCCTCCGCCCTCCACGGTCTGACCTGACCGGTCAGGAGGGCAGCGGGACCGGAGAGCGGGGCCCGGCGGGGATCACTGCTCCGACCTCCGGAAAACTCCTGGTCCGCGACTCGCGGGCGCCGGTATCGTCCAGTCTCCCTACCAGACGTACCTACTCGGAGAGTTACCGCGATGACCAGCCGGCCTACGACGACCCTGTGGCGGCCGACCGGCCCCAAGGAGCTGGATCTGGTCCGTGAGCTCGAGTGGCGCGCCTGGCCGCCCCGGCTGCCCGAGCAGCCGATCTTCTACCCCGTGCTCAACGAGGACTACGCGATCAGGATCGCGCGTGACTGGAACGTCAAGCACGACGGAGCGGGCTTCGTGACCCGCTTCGACGTCGACTCGGACTTCCTGTCCCGCTACCCCGTCCGACAGGCGGGCGGAGAGACGATCCTCGAACTGTGGGTTCCGTCCGAGGAGCTCGACGAGTTCAACACGCACATCGCCGGCACGATCCGAGTCGTCCACACCTTCAGCTGAGCACCGGGCGACCGTCCCGGTCGTGGACATCGCCTCCCCGGCCAACCACGACTTCCGCCGCCCCGTCGGCGCGATCCCGGTCGCCTGCGGGGACGACCTGGTCGAGCGAGCCGCGGGGCGAGCTGGTGCTGGCGGTCTCCGGACCGCCTCTCCGGACGGCCTCCCCTGAGCGGCCCTCCGGAGCGTGCGCGGATGTCGGAGCCGTCTCAGGCCCCCGTCCCGTGCCCCTTCGGCGGCGCCGTACTGGACCGCGGCACAAGGCGGGTGGGTACGAGCGTCGTCCCGCGCTGTGCTCCGCCCAGGCGCATGTTGCGCAGCACCGCCTCGACGCAGAGGCGGCCCACCTCGGCGAAGTCCTGGTGCAGGGTGGTGAGCGGGGGAAGGAAGGAGCTGGCTTCGGGGATGTCGTCGAAGCCGATGACGCTGACGTCCTCGGGCACCCGCCGCCCGCGTTCGTGCAGGGCGCGCAGCAGGCCCAGGGCCATCTGGTCGTTGGCCGCGAAGACGGCGGTGCACTCGTCCCGGGCGGCGAGTTCGAGGCCTGCGCGGTAGCCGGACTCCGCGGACCAGTCGCCTCGGACGAGGGGTGGGATGGTCCGGCCGGCCTCGATGAGGGTCGCGCGCCAGGCGTCGGTGCGGCGCTGCGCGGCGAACGACCCCTCGGGGCCGCCGAGATGCCATACGGTCCGGTGCCCGAGGTCGAGCAGGTGCTGTACGGCGGTCCGGGTGCCGCCGCTCTGGTCGGTGTCGACGACCGTGTACCGGTCGCCGGCGTCGGAGTCGACGACCACGACCTGGACGTGCGGTGGCAGCGTGACGGTCGCCGCGTCCAGGAGGTGCACCTCCATGATGACGATGACCGCGTCGACCGCGAGTTCCTCCAGCCGGGAGAACGCGCCCCGCACCTCGTCCTGGGTGGGCATGGCGACCGGCAGCAGGGTCACCGCGTATCCCTCGGCCGCCGCGGAGGTGGCGATCGCCTCCAGGGTGCGCACGTTGCCGGTGGTGGACAGCGTGAAGGTGATGACGCCTATGGTGCGGAACTCGCCGCGCTTGAGTGCGCGGGCCGCGCTGTTGGGGCGGTAGCCGAGCTCCTTCATGGCGGCGAGCACCTGGCGGCGGGTCTCCTCGTTCACCCCGGCGTAACCGTTGGAGACGCGGGACACGGTCTGTGAGGACACGCCCGCCAGCTGGGCCACGTCCGCCATGGAGGCGCTGGCCCGGCCGCCGCCGCGGGTGCGCGCGGTGGCGGGTTTCGGACCGTCACCCGGCGCGCCGGCGGGCCCGCACACCGCTTCCGCGGCCGGTCCGGGTCCGTTCGTCGGCGTTCTTCCGGACGTCTCCACTCGCTGTCCGCCACCTCTCCACCGCTGCCCACGTCACGGTTTACCCAGGGGACCCTTGACCCCCGTCAACGGGACAGTGTAGACATGCCGCCATCAGATGTTTACGTAAACATAACAGCTCCCGGCTTTTTCGGGACGATGGATGTTTGCGTAAACATCGAGGTGGTACGGCCCACGCGTCGAACGTCCGGCCGTGCACCACCGGTTCCGGAACGTGAACGAGCGAGGAACGACATGACGACGCTGCAACCGCCGGTGGCCGCCGAGCCGCGGCCGGCACCGCCTCCGGCGAAACGGGACCGCCGCTCCTGGACGGGATGGGGTTTCATCGGTCCCTTCGTGGCCGTGTTCGCCCTGGTCTTCCTGGCTCCGATCGTGTACTCGATCTACCTGAGCCTCTTCCGCGACCAGCTCATCGGCGGGAACACCTTCGTCGGCCTGGACAACTACACCCAGGCCCTCAAGGACGACCAGTTCTGGGCCTCGCTCGGCCGGGTCTCCCTCTTCCTGTGCGTGCAGGTCCCGGTCATGCTCGGCATCGCCCTGCTGGTGGCGCTGGCACTGGACAGCGGGCGCCTCTACGGCAAGAGCTTCTTCCGGATCACGATCTTCCTGCCGTACGCCGTGCCCGCAGTGGTCGCCACCCTGATGTGGGGCTTCATGTACGGCACCAAGTACGGCCTGGTCGGCGACATCAACGACGCCTTCGGCGTCACGCTGCCCGACCCGCTCTCCCCGCACCTGGTGCTGGCCTCGATCGGCAACATCGTGACGTGGGAGTTCGTCGGCTACAACATGCTGATCTTCTACTCGGCGCTGCGCGTCATCCCGACCTCCCTGTACGAGGCGGCGGAGATCGACGGCGCCGGCCAGATCCGGATGATCACCGCGATCAAACTGCCCGCGATCCGCGGCGCCCTGGTCATCGCGACGATCTTCTCCATCATCGGCAGCTTCCAGCTGTTCAACGAGCCGAACATCCTGCGGCCGCTGGCGCGCAACGCCATCACCACCGACTACACCCCGAACTTCTACACGTACTCGCTGTCCTTCAACGGCCAGCAGCAGAACTACTCCGCGGCGGTGGCCATCATCATGGGCCTGATCACGATGGTGATCGCCTACGTCGTGCAGCTGCGCGGCATGCGCAAGGGAGCGTGACCCGATGAGCACCCACGTCACCACCACCTCCCCCACCCCGCCCGCCGAGGCAGCCCGCGCCGGCGCCGCCGCCGGCAACGGCGCGCCCCGGCTGCGCACTCCGCGCCGGCACTCCCCCGGGCGGCCCAAGCGCAGCGTGCTGCTCACGGTACTGACCGCGCTGGTGGTCCTGTACACCGTCGTACCGCTGATCTGGCTGGTCATCAACGCCACCAAGACCCAGTCGGGCCTGGCCGATTCGTCCGGGCTGTGGTTCGCCCACGACTTCGCCCTCTGGGACAACATCCGCGACACGTTCACGTACCACGACGGCATCTTCGGGCGCTGGCTCCTGAACACGGCGATGTACGTCGTACTCGGCGCCGGTGGCGCCACTCTCCTTGCCGTGCTGGGCGGCTACGCGCTTGCGAAGTTCGACTTCTTCGGCAAGCGCGGCGTCTTCGCCGTGGTCATCGGTGCCGTCGCCGTCCCCGGCACGGCGCTCGCGGTACCCACCTTCCTGATGTTCAGCAAGATGGGCCTGACCGACACCCCCTGGGCGGTCATCATCCCGTCGCTGGTGTCGCCGTTCGGTCTGTACCTGATGTGGGTCTTCGCCACCGAGGCCATCCCGACCGAACTCCTGGAGGCGGCCCGCATCGACGGAGCCGGCGAGGTGCGCACCTTCTTCCAGGTCGCCCTGCCGCTGCTCGCCCCCGGTCTCGTGACGGTCCTGCTGTTCACCACCGTGGCCACCTGGAACAACTACTTCCTGCCGCTGATCATGCTCAAGGACTCCGACTGGTATCCGCTGACCCTGGGCCTGAGCGCCTGGAACTCGCAGGCGGAGACCATCGGAGGCGATGTGATCTACAACCTGGTCATCACCGGCTCACTGATCACCATCCTGCCGCTGATCGCCGCCTTCCTCCTGCTGCAGAAGTACTGGCAGTCGGGACTCTCCGCCGGAAGCGTCAAGGAGTGACCTCGCGTCCCTCCGGCCGGCCCCCCAGCCCCACGTCCGTTCATCCCCACCCTCACCTGTCCCACCCACGAAGAAGCGGAAGCACCTCCATGCGCAGAAAGACCGGCCGCATCCTGCGCGGCCTCGCTCTCCTGTCCACCCTCGCCCTGGGCGCCACCGCCTGCGGCGGCTCGGACGACAGCTCCGAGCAGAAGCAGGTCTCGGCCGGAGACATCCAGGCAGCCCTGCAGAAGGGCGGGACGGTCTCGGTCTGGGCCTGGGAGCCGACGCTCAAGACGGTCGCCGCCGACTTCGAGAAGAAGTACCCGAAGGTCAAGATCAACCTCGTCAGCGAGCGCTCCGGCGACAAGCACTACACCGCCCTGTCGAACGCCATCTCCGCCGGCAAGGGCGTCCCCGACGTCGCCCAGGTCGAGTACTTCGCGCTGGGCCAGTACTCCCTGACCAAGGGCCTCACGGACCTGTCCGCGTACGGCGCCGACAAGCTCGCCTCCAAGTACACCCCGGGCCCGTGGAACGCGGTCAGCGACGGCAAGGCCGTCTACGGCCTGCCGATGGACTCCGGCCCGATGGCGCTGTTCTACAACAAGAAGGTCTTCGACAAGTACAAGATCAGCGTTCCGACCACCTGGGACGAGTACGTCGAGGCGGCCCGCAAGCTGCACAAGGCCGACCCCAAGGCCTACATAGCCGCCGACGCCGGCGACGCGGGCCTCACCACCAGCCTGCTGTGGCAGGCCGGTTCGCGCCCCTACAAGGTCGACGGCACCAAGGTGAAGATCGACTTCGCCGACGCGGGCGCCAAGAAGTACACCGAGACCTGGCAGAAGCTCATCGACGAGAAGCTCGTCGCGCCCATCTACGGCTGGACCGACGACTGGTACAAGGGCCTGGGCGACGGCACCATCGCCACCCTGCCGAGCGGCGCCTGGATGCCGGCCAACTTCGCCACCGGTGTGAAGAACGCCTCCGGTGACTGGCGAGCGGCCCCGATGCCGGCCTGGACCAAGGGTGACAAGGCGAGCACGGAGAACGGCGGCAGCTCCCTGGCGCTGCCCGCGCTGGGCAAGAACAAGGAACTCGCCTACGCCTTCGTCGAGTACGCGAACGCCGGAGACGGTGTGCAGACCCGTGTCAAGCAGGGCGCCTTCCCGGCGACCACCGCGGAGCTGAAGTCCACCGAGTTCCAGAACACCAAGTTCGACTACTTCGGAGGCCAGCAGGCGAACAAGATCTTCGCCGAGTCCGCCGCCAACGTCGCCTCCGACTGGTCGTACCTGCCCTTCCAGCAGTACGCCAACTCGATCTTCAACGACACGGTCGGCAAGGCCTACGTCTCCGGCACCAAGCTGGCGGACGCGCTGAAGTCGTGGCAGAACGCCTCGATCAAGTACGGCCAGGAGCAGGGCTTCACCGTCGAGAAGTAGCAGCAACCGAGCAGGAACGCCGGGCGGGGGGGGGCCCGCGCCCCGCCCCCCCCGCCCCCACCCACACCCCCCGCCCAAACTACAAACAAGCCAAGATAAAACAAAAACAAAGAATATAAAAGAAA